>JAJXTA010000531.1 GCA_021784265.1 bacterium
GGTGCCGATGTTGCTGCAAGCCAACCGCCAAGCCGCCGCCGGCGGGATCACGAGCCAGAACCAGGAAGTGAAGGTGGAGACCGGCGGCTTCCTCCGCAACGCCCGGGAGGTGGGCAGTGTCGTGGTGGGGGTGTTTGGGGGCAAACCGGTCTATCTGCGGGACGTGGCCACCATCGTGGATGGGGCGGAGGAACCCACGCAGTACGTCTTTTTCGGCACGGGGGCGGGCGGCGGGACGCCTGGCCGCGGCGAGGAACCGGCGGTGACCTTGAGCATTGCCAAGCGGCCCGGTGCCAACGCCATCGCCGTCGCCAGCCAGGTCTTGGCGAAGGTGGCGACCCTGCAGGGGCGGATCATTCCCGCCGATATTCAGTACACTGTGACCCGGCATTATGGGGAGACGGCGGCGGAGAAGTCCAATGAGCTGCTCCTGCACATGATGATCGCGGTGGTGAGTGTCTCGCTGCTGATCCTGTTGGCGCTGGGTTGGCGCGAGTCGATCATCGTGGCCATCGCCATCCCCTCCACCCTCGCCCTGACCTTGTTGGTCTTTTATCTTTACGGTTACACCCTCAACCGGATCACCCTCTTCGCCCTGATCTTCTCGATTGGCATCCTGGTGGACGACGCCATTGTCGTGGTCGAGAACATCGTCCGCCATTTCCACCTCCCCCATCAGCATGGCCGTTCGTGGTCTGCCATTGCCGTCGAGGCGGTCAACGAAGTCGGCAATCCGACGATCCTGGCGACCTGGGCGGTGATCGCCGCCGTGCTGCCGATGGCGACTGTGGGCGGGCTCATGGGGCCGTACATGCGGCCCATCCCCATCGGGTCGAGCGCCGCGATGTTCTTCTCCCTGGCCATCTCCTTCATCGTGACCCCCTGGGCGGCCGTGCGGATTCTGAAGTGGGGCGGCCCGCGCGGTGGCCACGGGGCCCCGAACCCCGCACCGGGCGGCGTGGCCGAGGGCCTCGCGCCCCGTCTCTACCGGAGCTTCATGGGGCCGTTGGTCGCCCACCGGGCCTGGCGCTGGCTGTTCCTGGGCATCCTGGCGGGGCTGTTGGTGGTCGCCATGAGCCTGGTGGGCGTCGGCTGGGTGAAGGTCAAAATGCTCCCCTTCGATAACAAGAGCGAGTTCCAGGTCATTCTCAATATGCCGGAGGGCAGCGCCCTGGAGCGCACCGCCCAGGCCGCCCGGGAAATCGCCGCCGCGATCCGCACCGAGCCCGAGGTGCGCGATTACCAGATCTACGCCGGCGTGGCCGCGCCGTTCAACTTCAACGGCCTGGTCAGGCATTACTTCATGCGGCGGGGCGCCAATGTGGCCGACCTGCAAATCAACCTGCTCAACAAACAGGACCGCACGGCGCAAAGTCACGATATCGCCAAACGAGTGCGCCCGCGCGTGGCCGCCATCGCCCGCCGCTACGGGGCGCGCGTGGCGGTGGCCGAGGTGCCGCCGGGCCCCCCGGTGCTGCAGACGTTGGTGGCGGAGGTCTATGGGCCCACCGAAGCCGATCGGTTGGCCCTGGCCCGAGAACTGCGCCGTATCTTTGCCGCGACCCCGGGCGTGGTCGATGTGGACTGGTACGTCGAGGCGGACCAGCCCAAGACCCGGTTTGTCATCGATAAAGAAAAAGCCGCCTTGCACGGCATCAGCGCCGAGACCATTTCCGAGACCCTGCGCTTGGCCGTGGGTGGCGAGACCATCGACCTGGTCCACCAGCCCCGCGAAAAAGAAGACGTCAACCTGGTCGTCGAGCTGCCGCGCCCGGCACGCGCCACCCCCGAGGAGTTGCTGGCCTTGCGCGTCCGCTCCGGCGACGCCAACGCCCTGCCCGAACCGGGCGTCGCCCCGGCCGCTCCCCTGGTGCCGTTGCGCGAGCTGGTCACCCTGGACCGGACCGTCGCCGACAAGAGCATCTACCATAAGAACCTCATGCCGGTAACCTATGTCATTGGGGATGTCGCGGGGGTCGTCGAGAGCCCCGTGTACGCCATCTTCGCGATGAACCGGGCCATTCACCAATTGGACGCCCGCCAGTTCGGCGGCACCTCCCCCCAAGTCCGGGTGTATAACGGCCAGATGCCCTTTACCGACCAGGCCCCGGCGCTGAAATGGGACGGGGAATGGCAGATCACCCTCGAGGTCTTTCGCGATCTGGGCCTGGCCTTCGCGGCGGTGCTGGTGCTGATCTACGTGCTCATGGTGGGCTGGTTCCGCTCATTCCTGACCCCGCTGATCGTGATGGTGGTGATTCCCTTCTCGCTGGTCGGCATCCTGCCCGCGCACGGCGCCTTGCACGCCTTCTTCACCGCCACCTCGATGATTGGGTTCATGGCCGGGGCGGGGATCGTCGTGCGCAACTCGATCATCCTGGTCGATTTCATCGAGCAACGCCGCGCCGAGGGTCTGCCCTTGGCGCAGGCGGTGATCGAGGCGGGCCTGATCCGCTTCCGCCCCATCATGCTCACCGCCTTGGCGGTGGTCGTGGGAGCGGCGGTGATCCTGTTTGATCCGATTTTCCAAGGACTGGCCATCTCCCTCATGGCCGGGGGCGTGGTCTCGATGTTGATCAGCCCGGTTGCCGTGCCGCTGCTCTACTACATGGCCTATGCCAGCACCGCGTCGGCGCCGCGCCCGCCGCCCCCGGCGCCCTGAGCGCCGGGGCGACCCCGGAATCGCCCTATTGCCACCCGGCCCTCAGGCTGCGGCCGGCGCCGGGCGGCCTTCTCACACCATCTCGACCGGGCACGCGGGCAGGGCGTCGAGGAAGGCCTTGCCGTAGCGTTTGGTGAGGACCCGATTGTCCAGGACCACGACGATGCCGGTATCGGTCTTGGTGCGGATGAGGCGCCCGACGCCCTGGCGAAAGCGGAGCACGGCTTCCGGGAGCGAGAAGTCCATGAAGGCGTTGCCCCCGGCGGCTTCGATGCGTTCGAGCCGAGCCTCGATCAGCGGGTGGTCGGGGACGGCGAACGGCAAGCGGGTGATGATCACGTTCGAGAGCGCTTCCCCCGGCACGTCCACCCCCTGCCAGAAACTGTCGGTGCCGAACAATACCGAGTCCACGTCCGCCTTGAACTTCTCGAGCATCAGGGAGCGGGGCATGCCGGTCCCCTGGACAAAGCACTCGACCGCGAGCCGGGCGAAGCAGGGCTCCATTTCCCGCGCCACGGTCTGCATGAGGCGGCTGTTGGTGAACAGGACGAAGGCCTTGCCGTGGGTCTGGCGGACGAAGTGCTCGATCCAATGGGTCAGCGCCGCCTGGTACCCGGCCTCGCGCGGGTCCGGCATTTTGGTGACCACGTAGAGCTTCATCTGCCGCTGGTAGTCGAAGGGCGAACCGACTTGCAGCAGCGTCGCGTCCGCCGCCCCCACCCGGCTGGCAAAATAGTTGAGCCCCTCCTTGCGGCCCGGGCGCGGCTTGACCGGCTGGCCAATGTGCTGGGTGTCGGTGGACAAGGTGGCGCTGGTCATCAGGATCGAGGTGTCGCTGCCAAACAAACGGCGCCGCAGATACTCGGCCACGTCCACCGGCGCGGCATTGAGCGAGAGGATTTGTTGGGCTTTCCCGGCGCGCTCCACCC
>JAJXTA010000532.1 GCA_021784265.1 bacterium
GCCGGAAGTTCGTCCATGAGCAACCAGGCGAGGGCGGGCCGCCAGCGCCACTTTGGTCTTGAACTCCGCGCTGTGTCGTCGTCGTTTCACTGCTGATCTCTGAACTCGCATAACCGTGGTTTTGCTAGCTTAACCACTGGTCCTAATTTCGGGGAGCAGCTCAGATTCCTGCCAGCAGCACGCGAAGGATCACGCGTGTCAATTAGAACGTCATCGGCCACCTTTCAGACCCTGCCCGCAGGTCACCGATCGTGATATTCTCGGACCGTCTTCGCTGGTCTGGGCCTTCGAGTCAGGGATGCTAAAGGCGCCCCCGGCTGCTCACGCCGGGGCGCGTTCGGCCCACTCGCGTTCGAGGATCGCGTAGTGGCGGGTATCGCTCCACGCCCCGCGGGCGTGGCGGTCCTGAAGGAACTCGCCCTCGCACCGCATCCCGGCCTTCTCGAGCAAGCCGCGCGCGGCCAGGTTCTCCCGGTCGCAACTGGCGGCCACGCGATGCAGGCCAATGTCGGCGAAGGCGAATTGGAGGAGGGCGGCCACCGTTTCGAGGGCGTAGCCACGGCGGTGATACCGCTCGTTGACCAGGAGATGGAAGCCGGCCTGCTGACGGGTGGCATCGGTGTAGCCGAACGAGACGTACCCCATCAGCTTGGGCTCGGACGAGAGCTCGAGGCCGAGGTAGAGGCCTTGCCCGCCCTGCGTGAGGCGGACGCCGCGGTCCTCCTCCAGCCAGCGGATGATCTCCTCCTCGGTGAGCATTGGCGTCTCGGTGTACCGGTGAAGGGTTTCGTTGGCCATGATTTCCAACAGGTCCTTCCAATCATCCGGATGGAGTCGGCGCACGACCAGCCGTGGAGTCGTGATGGGGATGGGCAACTTGGCGGCGGGCGCGCCCGCGGTACGGGGCACGACCACGCTCTCCAGACAGGCGGGGCAGGCTTGGGCGGTGCCCGCGCTGTCGGCGGGGAAGGCCAGGTCGCCCTCGCAGTAAGGGCATTTGCAGTCGATGAACTCGTCGTCAGCCATACGGGTCGCGGTGCGCGGGACGGTTGCCGGCGGCCCTTTCGGCGCCCTCGCGGGCGGGGTCCCGCCTTTGGCCAAACCGCTCACGGGTGCCAGACGACGCCACTGTGTCCCGCGGCCCGGCGCAAGTAAACGAGGAAAGCGGCCCTCGGGTAACAACCCTTTGGGCCCGACGAATCACCCCCTCGGGTAACAGTGACTTTTGGCGCACGGCGGGGGGGCACGCCCTCGAGCGGGGCCACGGCGCGGCCGGAGGCGCGCCCGTCGGAGGCGGTGGGGAGGTCACTCCCCGTCGAGGATGCTGCGCACCGCGGTCACGAGCGCGGCCACCCGCCGGGCCAAGGGAAAGTCCGAGGGGGCCTCGAGGGTGTAGCTGTGACGGGTTTTGTGCCGCAGGAGATAGAAGGCCTCCGGCCACTGCGGCCGGTTCTCCGGGTCGAGGCTGGGCCGGATAACGCCGCCGCGCGCCTCACGCCCGTCGATCACCGGCGCAGGGTCGATCGGACACAGCGCCGCCACCGCGGCCACCGCCCGTTCCGCGGCCGAGGGGTGTTGGTCCGGATTCAGCTCGTAGAGGTAAAACCCGGCGGCCTCCCAATCCTCGTGCAAACAGAGGGTGAGGTCGAAGGAGGGCTGGCGGGCTAGCCAGGCGGCGTGGGCCCGGATTTCGGCGGTTTGCTGGTGCCGGTAGTCGCGGTTCAGGTCGAAGCCGGCGGCGTTTTCCCGCCGGCTAGCGACGAAGCCCGTTGGGTTCAAGCACGGACAAACCCACAGGGCGACCCCAGTGGGCCAGCGGTCCTCGTCCAGCATCTGGCGGACGGCCAGGGGGCCGGCCGGCTCGTCGCCGTGGATGCCCGCGGAGATATAGACGCGCCGGCGCGGCGCCGTGCCCCCGCGGTGGAAGGCCCAGAGGTTCAACTCGGGCGTCACCGGCAGGGTCTCGGTCATCCAGCCACGCTCCTGCGCGGTCGCGCGCGCGGTCGCGAGCACGTCATGGATGGCGATGGTCTCGCCGTGGTAACCGCCGCGATTCTTGCCCAAACGTTGCATGTGCGGGTTCGGGGGAGGGCAGGTCATGAGGCCGAGACGCGGTCGTTCGCCGCCACGGTTTCCGCCAAGCTCGAATTGGGGGCAGCGAGCAAGCGGGTCACCGCTGAGTGCCGACGGAGTGGGGGGAGGCCCGGCCGGGTTCCTCCTGGTCGCAAAAGCCGTGCTTGTCCCAGGTGGGTTCGAGGCCCAGATCCTTGAGCATCTGCAAATCCTTCTCCACCGGCTGATTCAGCGTGGTGAGGTAGTTCCCGACCATCAGGGCGCTGGCGCCCGCCATGAAGATCAGGCTCTGGGTGTCCCGCAGGTTGACCGTGCGCCCGCCGGCAACCATGATCTCCTGCCGCGGGAGGACGAAACGGAACCCGGCAATGCTTTGGAGAATCTCCAGCGGCGGCAGCGGCGGGTTCTGGGCGAAGGGGGTGCCGGGAATGGGGTTGAGAATGTTGATGGGGACGATGTTCGCGCCGACCTCGCGCAGAGCCAACGCCAGCTCGCACCGGTCGGCGCGCGTTTCGCCCAGACCGAGGATGCCGCCGGAGCAGATTTTGAGGCCGGCCTGTTTGAGGTGCCGGAGGGTCTGAAGGCGGTCCTCGTAGCTGTGGGTCGAGCACTGCTGGGGGAAGAACCGCCGCGAGGTTTCCAGGTTGTGGTTATAGCACTCCAGGCCCGCCTCTTTCAGCCGGTCAGCCACGCGCTGGCTCTTGATCAGGCCCAGCGAGGCGTCGGGGCGGGTCTTGCCCGCGTGCGCCAGCTCGCGGATGCGTTCACACACTTCGTCGAGCATCGGGCCCTCTTGCAGCCCTTTCCAGGCGGCGACCAAGCCCAACGCCGTTACCCCATGCCGCTGGGCCTCGTCGGCCGCCGCGAGCACGGGCGCGGGGTCCACGAAGCCGTAGCGAGGCGATTCCGTTTGGTAGAAGGCGGATTGGGCGCAAAACTTGCAGTTTTCCGAGCAGGCGCCCGCCTTGGCGTTGACGATCGAGCAGAGGTGGACCTTGTTGCCTTTGAACCGCTCCCGGATGCGGTTGGCCCAAGTGATCAGCTCGAAGACGTCGGCCGGCTGGTCCCGCTCGAAGAGCCAGAGCGCCTCGTCGCGCGTCACCGCGCCGCCGGCCAGGACCCGCTGGCCCAGCTCGGCCAGGCGTTCGTGCGGCGTTGCGTCAATCTTGAGCGAACTCATGGTTGACAAAGTATCCTGAACTGAAGCGGGCGCAAGTCCGGTCTTGCGGCCAACGGGAGCGACACGTGGGGCGAAGGCACTCCCTTCGCTTCGAATCAGGCTCCGCCCGCAAGCCCGGGCAACCGCGGTCTCGGACAGGCGTGAGGTCCGCCCCCCGCCCCCCGCCGCCCTCCGGCTCGACCGGCGGGCGGTGACGTTGAGCTCAACGCGGGCCGAGGGCGGCCCCGCCTCGGGCGCGGGTTACGGCGCGGGGACCGCCGGTTTCCGCTCGAGGGCGGCTTTCCATTCTTCGCCCAGGGCCTGCACGGTTTTGCCCGTGTACTTGGCCCAGAGCGC
>JAJXTA010000533.1 GCA_021784265.1 bacterium
GTTGACGCGCCGAGACGTGGTTGACGGCGTTGCCGCTGGTGCAGATGACGTCGCTGAGGGCTTTGACCTCGGCGCTGCAGTTGACGTAGGCAATGGTGTGGAAGTTCGGGTTGGTGGCCTGCAAGGCCTCGAGCTTGCCCGCCGGACAACTGGCCTCGAGGGAGCACCCGGCCTCCTTGTCCGGCAATACCACGATCTTGTTCGGATTCAGTATCTTAGCCGTCTCCGCCATGAAATGGACCCCGGCAAAAACGATCACCTCCGCCGAAGTGCGGGCGGCCTGTTGGGATAGCCCGAGGGAATCACCCACGTAGTCGGCGACATCCTGAATCTCCGCCACTTGATAGTTGTGGGCCAGAATCACCGCGTTGAGCCGGCGTTTGAGCGCCACAATCTCGCGCGACAGCACGTCCAAATTCGCCGCGGGAGCCACCGGCCGGGTGGGGAACCGGTCCACGCCCGGCGGATGAACTTCAGCCAAGTCAATCATGATCGGAAATTACCCCCCCGGTGACCGCCTGACAACCGGGAACCTGGGCCGTCGGTGCTCGAGGCCCGTAGCCGCGGGCTTTAGCCCGCTTCCAGCGCGTTGCCGGCCCGACCCCGCAAACAAGCGGCTACAGCCCGAGCCGGCGGCGGAAGCGTGCGGGTTGGACCCGGGACCCAGGCCGCAAACCCGCGGCCCGACCCACGCCTTGTGATCGAGCGCCTGTTCAAATACTCTCCGGCATGCGAGTGCTTTATCTTAACGGCCCCAACCTGAACCTGCTCGGCCAACGGGAGCCGGGGATTTACGGTCAGACCACCCTGGAAGCCATCGAGGCGCGGGTGCGGAGGCGGGCGAACGAACTCGGGATCGAGGTCGAGTTCAGCCAGTCGAACTTCGAGGGTCAACTGGTGGAGTGGATCCAGCAGGCCCGGGGCCGATTCGAGGTGATCGTCCTCAATGCCGGGGGCTACACGCATACCAGCGTGGCGATCCGTGACGCGATTGCCGCTACCGGGGTGCCGACGATCGAGATCCACCTGTCGAACGTGTTCGCCCGGGAAGATTTTCGCCACCAGTCAATGATCGGCGGGGTATGTCGTGGGCAGGTGTCGGGTTTTGGGGTTGGATCGTATCTTTTGGCGTTGGAGGCGTCGGTTATCGTTACCAACGAGCTGAAAACCACTCGATCCACCTGATTCTACCCGGGTTTTGACCACCCTAACCACGACTGGGGTATGCCACTAAATGCGGACTTGACGCCCCTCCCCAGGTCCGCTAGCCTCACCCGCAACTTCGAAGATTGTCAGGAGCAGGGTCGATTGTTCGGCTTCTGCTTTTTTGCTTAATGAGCACTTGTGGTCAGCAACCATATCCGACGAAAACTCCCGGCGGGAGGATGTCATGGACCTGAAAGATATTAAGGCCATCATCGACCTGATGAAGAAGAACTCGATCGCCGAGTTCGAGTTGGAGAAAGAGGGCTTCAAGATCAAGCTCAAGCGGGGCCCGAACGGTGGCGCGGTGGCGGTGCATCCGGATGAATTGCCGGTGGGCAACGCTTTATTGATGCCGCCCTCGGTGCTGTCCGCGGCCGCGGGGGGCGGCCCGGCTCCCGCCCCGCTGGCCGTCGTGGCGGCCGACCAGGACATCAAGTCACCCATGATCGGCACCTTCTACCGGGCCCCTTCCCCGGAGTCCAACCCGTATGTCGATGTGGGTGCGGAAGTGAACCCCGATACGGTGGTGTGCATCATCGAAGCCATGAAGGTGATGAACGAGATCAAAGCTGAAACCCGTGGCGTCATCACCCAAATCGTCGTGGACAATGCCAAGCCGGTCGAGTTCGGCCAACCGCTCTTCAAGGTGCGCCCGATCCCGACCTAAGGGTCCTGGGGCGTCGAAGGCGGCGCCCGCAGCGGTCGCGCTGGGCAAGCCCGAGGTCTGAGACCGGCACCCGAGGCCGCGCGGCCGCGGGCCGGGCGCCAACCGGACACCATCCATCGATACCTGATGTTTGAGAAAATCCTGATCGCCAACCGCGGAGAGATTGCGGTTCGTATCATCCGCGCCTGCAAGGAGTTGAACATCCGCACGGTGGCGGTGTACTCCGAGGCGGACGCCAACTCGATCCATGTGCAGTTGGCCGACGAGGCCATTTGCATCGGGCGAGCGCCCAGCAGCGAGAGCTACCTGCGGATCGACCGGCTGGTGAGCGCCGCGGAGGTGGCCGATGTGGACGCCATTCACCCCGGCTACGGGTTCCTGTCCGAGAACGCCCATTTCGCCGACGTCTGCGAGAGTTGCAACATCCGGTTCATCGGGCCCAGCTCCCGGGCGATGAACGCCCTGCAGGAGAAAGCCGTCAGTCGGGCCCTGGCCAAGAAGGCGGGAGTCCCGGTCGCCCCCGGCTCGGAGGGGGTGGTGGAAACCGAGGCCGAGGCCCTGGCCACCGCCAAGAAGATTGGTTACCCGGTCCTCATCAAGGCGATCGCCGGAGGCGGCGGACGCGGCATGCGGGTGGCGCACAACGACATCTCCCTGATGCGCGGCTACCACACCGCCCGCGCCGAGGCCGAGAAGGCCTTTGGCAATTCCGGCGTCTATGTCGAGAAGTACTTCGAGAACCCGCACCACATCGAGTTCCAGATTTTGGGCGATTCGCGCGGGAACCTCGTCCATTTGGGGGAGCGGGACTGTTCGATCCAGCGCCGCCACCAGAAGCTGATCGAGGAGACGCCCTCTCCCTTCATCGAGACTAAGTTCAAGGATCTCCGCAAGAAAATGGGCAAGGCGGCCATCCGGATCGCCGAGGTCGCCCAGTACAACAACGCCGGCACCGTCGAGTTTATCGTCGATGACCAAGGCCAGTTCTACTTCCTGGAGGTCAACAAGCGCATCCAGGTCGAGCACCCGGTCACCGAGGAAGTCACGGGGATCGACTTGATCCGCGCCCAGATCCTCATCGCTATGGGCGAGCCCCTCAAGCTCTCCCAGGGGGATATCCACTTCCGTGGTCACGCCATCGAGTGCCGGATCAATGCCGAAGACCCGCTGGACGGCTTCCGCCCTTCCCCCGGGCGGATCGAGATGTACTACTCCCCCGGTGGCCGCGGGGTGCGGGTGGACAGCCATGCCTACGCCGGCTACACCATCCCCCCGCATTACGACTCGATGATCGGCAAGCTCATCACCTACGGCAAAGACCGCCGCGAGGCCTTGGACCGAATGAACCGCGCCTTGGGTGAGTTTCTGATTACCGGCATCAAGACCACGATCTCCTTCGAGCAAACCGTGCTCCAGGACCCGGACTTCCGCCGCGGGGTCTATTCCACCGGCTTTATCGAGGAAATCCTGCGGCGCGGTTCGCAAGGGTTTAGTTCGGAGGCGGCCTAACGGGCCACGAAGAGGCGCGAGGAAGAGTGGGGAGCCGCAAAAAGGGAACAGCGAGGAGGGGCGGGTAGCCACAAAAAGGCGCAAAAGGCGCAAGAAGGGACGGTGATGTGGACGGCGGCGTGAAAACGGGGCAAAACCGCCGGTTTGAAATTCCTGAGGGGCGATTCGGCGAAAACGGAAAACCGGCGGTGGGAACGACTGC
>JAJXTA010000534.1 GCA_021784265.1 bacterium
CTGAACTCGGAGCCTGGACCACGGTCTGCTTCTGCGTCCGCGACACCGGGATCGGCATGACCCCGGAACAGTTGGGCAAGCTGTTCCAGGCCTTCACGCAAGCCGACGCCTCAACCTCCAAGAAGTACGGTGGCACCGGGCTGGGCTTGGCTTTGTCGCGCAAATTCTGCGAGTTGATGGGCGGCACCCTGACGGTGGAGAGCGACTTCGGCAGAGGGACGAGCTTCACAGTCTCCCTGCCCGTGGCTGGCCCGGACGAACGGGCCCACCGCCCACCGGCGGCGAGCTGAGTACGCGCGGGGCGGAAAAGCAAATTCCGATCAGTTCGCCGGCGTGCGCGCGTTTCCACCCCGCAGCCGTTCCTGCACCGCCTTGCTCCAACACGACGGGGTGTATCGGCGCCTCTACGAGTTGCAGTTTAAGCGGTAGCCGATCACCGGGGATGGGCGCCCGGGCCGTAGGGGGGAAACAGGATGTGGTTGTAGTAGGCCCGTCGCCAGGCGACCGGCGGCCAAGGACGCGGGGGAAGAGGGTTGAATCGCCGGATGAGGCGCTTGGCGCCGGACTGGAAATGCAGGACCAAGGCGCGCACCCGCTGGCCGGTGGCCTGTTCTTCAAAGTAGGGGAGGAGCCGCCCGTGGTCCAGTTCCCAAAAGACCCGTTTGATCGGATAGCGTCCGCCACGGAACCGCCACGAGGTCTTGAAGTGCCACAGTTGATTCAGGTTATGGTCCAAGTGGCCCAGCGGGAGGATGTTGTCATAGATGGCGCCGCGGGGGGTCTCCCGGGCGTAGAGCTCCAGGAGGGTCATGTCGGTGAGGTTCGCCAAGCCCCCCACCGCGCGGGCTTCCGCCTGCCGCTGTCGGGCCCGGGCCAGGAACTGGTCGTCGGCGAACTTGGTGAGGAGGAACTCCAGGAACGGGGCCGGATGGGCGGCGAGAAAGGCACAGTGCGGGGAACCGGACCCCGACACGGACACGCCGGGGAGCGGGACCTGTCCGAAGAGCGTGGTTGGGTCGGTGAACAGGAGGCAGTCGCTGTCCAGATACAACGCTTGGTCCAAGCCGAAGCGGTCCCAAAGCGTGGCCAGGAAGAACCAGCGTTCGAAACAGAACCGTTCATATTGCTCATCGACCGTTGAGATATGTCGATAAAGCTGACGAAACCGCGCGTGGGCGGGCGAGGTCAGGCCGTCGAGGGGGACCGACTCGATCTGCCAGCGCCCGAGATCGGTTGGCCGGTCGCAGGCCAGGAGTATGCGGCTGGCCGGACTAAACACGCGCGCACTCTCCAGGGCGCAGCGCAGGTAGAACGGCGCCCGTCCGCGGTGAACGAAGAGGATGGTCGGCGGTTTAGGCATGGCGACGGGGTCAAGGGCGCGGGTCCCGGCTCGCGGAAGCTACTGGCCGTCCCCACCGAAGGCAAGCCCCCTCGCCGGCTGGGGGAGACGGCGTGGAGGCGGCAGGGGGCGTCTATCCCGCGGCCGCTTGACCTGTATCAAAGCCGCGCCGCCCGGCCCGGGCTAGGGTAAACTCGTTATGAGCGTGAAAGTAGTGACATTGGATGTGCGCGAGGACCTCCGCCAGGGGCGTGAACCTTTCTCGCGCATCATGCGGACGGTGGCTGGCTTGGCCGCCGACGAGATGCTGCGCTTGCTCGCCCCTTTCGAGCCGCGTCCGCTGTTCCCGGTCTTGGCGCGCCAAGGCTTCTCGCATCGCACCGGTCGGATCGCCAACGGCGATTGGGAGGTGTGGTTCGAGCGGGGCGTAGGGGCCCCGGCCTCCCCGCCAAGCGAGGTCGCGGTTGCGGCGCCCAGCGCCGCGCCGGCGCAGAACACCGGGGTGGTGGAGGTCGATGCCCGCGGACTGGAGCCCCCGCAACCGCTGGTGAGAATCCTCGAGGCGGTGGCCACGCTTCCGCCAACGGGTCGGCTGCGGGCGCGCACGGATCGGCGGCCGATGCATCTCTATGCCCAACTGGCCGAGCGCGGGTTGGTGGGCGAAACGGAGGAGCAAAGCGATGGTAGCTACGTCACCCAGATCCACCACGCCTAATCCGGCGGGAGTGCGGGCGCGGCGGGCGGGGCCGCTCGGGGGTCCGGCCAGCGCCGACGCCCCGTCGGTGGGCCTGCCGCTGCGGTTTGTGCTCAGCGGCCTGGTCGCCTTGCTGACCGGCTTGGTGTGGCTCACCCTCCGTCCGGACTTGCTGGCGACCTACCACTACAACCAGTACGCGGTGGCGGTCACGCACCTGTTCACCCTTGGCTTCATCGCGACCATCATCATGGGAGCGATGTACCAACTCGTGCCCGTGGCGCTGGAGACGCGGTTGTATAGCGAGCGGCTGGCCCGGTGGCAGTTTGTCGTTCACGTCGTGGGTGTCGCCGGGATGGTGTGGATGTTCTGGGTATGGAACCTGAAGAACGTGGGGCATTTTGGCTCGCTCCTGGCGTTTGGGGTGGGGTTGTTCGTGTATAACCTGGCCCGCACCCTCTGGCGGATCCCGCGGTGGGACGTGGTGGCGGGGGGCATCGTCTCGGCCTTGGTCTGGCTGTCGTTGGCGGTTCTGGCGGGTCTGACCGTGGCCGCGGCCAAATGCACCTACGAGAACGTGCCGCAACTTAGCCCGGGAAACCCCTTTGGTCCGCTCCTGCATTTGTTGCGGCAAGCCCCCGGCTGGGTGGGGCGGTTCAATCCGGTCGCTGTCATGCATGCCCATGCCCATCTTGGGGCGGTCGGGTTCTTCCTGATGATGATCGTGGCGGTCTCCTACAAGCTGGTGCCGATGTTTACGTTGAGCGAGATGCAGAGCCCTGGGCGGGCCTGGTGGTCGGTGGGGTTGCTGAATGGGGGGTTGGTGGGGTTGTTCGTGACCATGGCGATTGGGAGTGCGTGGAAACTGGGGTGGGCGCTGGTGATTGTGGGCGGGCTGGGGCTCTACGGGGTGGAGCTGGGGGCGATTGTGCGGGCCCGGCGGCGCCGGGTGTTGGACTGGGGCGTGCGTTACTTTTTGACCGCCGTGGGGTTGTTGGCGCCGCTGTCGGTCTTGGGGATCGTGCTCTGTTGGCCGGGTCTGCCGGCGACCCTGCTCACGACGCAGTTGGAGACGGTTTACGGGTTCCTGGCCCTGATCGGAGTGGTCGCCTTTGCCATCCTGGGTTTCCTCTACAAGATCGTGCCTTTCCTCGTCTGGTATCACCGCTACAGCCGGTTGGTGGGGCGGGCCCAGGTACCCAATCTGGCCGATCTTTATTCGCCCCGGCTGCAAGCGGCGAGCTATTGGCTGCTGGTCGGCGGGCTGCTGACGGCCAGCGTGAGCAGTGCCCTGGCCCACGCCCGCGGGGTGCAAGTCGGCTGCGGCCTGTTGTTGGCGGCCTTCTTGGTCTTCGCGGTGAACCTGGGGCGGATCCTTTCGCATTTCTTTGGACCGGGCGCCGTCGCGCCACCCGCGGCAACGAAAGCGACCTGATTATGACGACACCTATTCTGGATGAGGCCGCGGTGCTGGCCGCCCTCCGCCAAGTGATGGACCCGGAGATTGGCTGCAATATCGTCGATCTGGGCCTGGTCTATGACGTGCAGA
>JAJXTA010000535.1:0-1644 GCA_021784265.1 bacterium
GATGGTCATCCTGCGGGCGTCGTTGGAGAAGAGCGACGGCATGGCGGTGGGCTACAAGCTCCGCTGACGCGGGGCCACCGTGGTGAAGGCGTTCGGGCCTGGTCGAGCGTGCCGCGGGGCTCGCCCGTTGCGGTCTGAGTTGTTATGAGAATCCGATGGCCTGCCCCGTATCCGGGGGCGCACTGGCTCGACGCGCGTGAAGCGCGAGCCGTCCTGGACGTGCTCCGCCGGCGTTCGCTGTTCCGCTATTACGGGTTGAAACCGCCCCGCCACGTGGCGGGGCTGGAGGCGGTGGCTCGCCGGTTCTACGGCGTCAAGCATGCCCTGGGCGTCAACAGCGGCACCGGCGCCCTGTTCACGGCCATGACGGCGCTGGGGATTGGGCCCGGCGCCGAGGTAATCCTGCCGGCCTTCTTCTGGGTCGCCACGGTCAGCGCGGTGGTTCACGCCGGGGCGATTCCCGTGCTCTGCGAGATCGACGACACCTTTGGCATGGACCCGCGGGACCTGGCGCGCAAGATCACCCGGCGCACCCGGTTGATCGTGCCCATCCACATGGCCGGCGCGCCCTGCGCCATCGGGGCGATTATGACGGTGGCTCGGCGCCACCGCGTGCCGGTGCTCGAGGACTGCGCGCAGGCCAACGGAGCGACCTTCCAGGGCCGGAAGGTCGGTACCTTTGGGGACCTCGGTATCTTCAGCCTCCAGTGGAACAAGAACGCCACCGCGGGTGAAGGTGGCTTGATGGTCACGAACGACGCCCGGCGCTACGAACGCTGCGTGGCGGCCCACGACGTGGGTCTCCCGTGGGTCAACGGCGCCCCCTGCGACACCGGCGCGGTCACTTGGGGCGGCGGCCGGCGGATGGGCGAACTGACCGGGGCCGTCGCCGCGGTGCAGCTCCGGAAGCTGCCGCGGATCATCGGGCACATGCGGGCGTCGAAACGGCGGATCAAGGCCCAGCTCGCGGGCCTCCCCGGTCTGACCTTCCGGCGGCTGGCCGACCCGGCTGGCGACACCGGCCCGTTCTTGATCTTCCTCTTGGAGAGCGAAGCGCGCGCCAAGGCCGTCCTGCGCCGCCTTCAGGCCGCCGGCTTGGACACCGCCGTGCGGCTGGCGGAGTACGGTCTGCACATCTACTCGAACGTCCCGCAACTGACCGGGAAGGTGCCACTCTCCGCCGCGGGGAACCCCTGGCACCTGCCGGCGAATCGCGCGAGCGCCCACCGCTATGCTCACGGGACTTGCCCCCAGAGCGACGCCTTGTTCGCCCGTTCGATCCTGTTACCCATCCCCTCGTGCTTGAGCCGGGCCCAGGAGGGGGCCGCCGTGAGGATCATCCGCGATGCCGTCGAAGCCACCTGAAGCGTTGCGGCTCTCAACCCGGCCCGGGTGCCGTGGCCGGCCGGCCTGTCGGCGTCCCGCGCGTTGGGGCGGCCAGGGCGCCGCAGCCGAGGACACCGAAGCCGTTATTCCGTTCCCGCGGGAAGCGGCCCGCCGAGGGGGTGTATGACCGCTGAACCCCCCCCCCCCCCCCCCCAGGGGGGGGGGGGGGGCCAAAACCCCCCCCAAACTGGGCGCCCCCACCCCCCCCCCCCCCCACAAGAGGCCGGACCGGGGCCCGACACAGGCCTTTTTTTGGGG
>JAJXTA010000535.1:1654-3581 GCA_021784265.1 bacterium
CAATACCCGCCGGAAGCTGGCGCGCCTCAACGCCGCCCTTCGCCACGAGGAGCCGGACCGGGTCCCGATCAGCGACTTTTTCTGGGGCAGTTTTATCGAACGCTGGCGGGCCGAGCTGGGCCTGCCACCGGACGCCGATCCCTATCATTACTACGACCTGGATTGGATCGTGACGCTGCCCAACATGGACCCGTGGATTCGTCCCTTTGAAACCCTGCGCCAGACGGAGACTGAGGTGGTGGTCAGGACCGGGTTCGGCGCCGTACTCCACAAGCATTTCGCCTTCCCCATGCCCGAGATGCGGTCCTGGGACACCGACACCCTCGTCAAACTGGAGCAAGCCGCGTTCGACGATCCCCGCGACCCGCGGCGGTTCCTGGCCGCGGGCGATAACCAGATCGCCGGGGTGGGCGACGGTTTCCAGCGCAACTCGCCGCCGTGGCTGGACACCGTGAAGGCGCTGTGGCCCGACTTTCCGGTGTACGGGAGCATGATCGAGGTGAGCGAATGCCTCACGCGGTTGGTGGGGCAGGCCAACGCTTTGCTCTGGATGGGCGAAGAGCCCGAGCGCATGGGGGCCGTCGTTCATCGGATTGGCGAGTATTATCTCGAGATGGCCAAGGCGGAGCTCGAGGCCGGCGCGGGTTGGTTGGACGGGTTTGTCATCTGGGGCGACGTGGCCTACAAGCGGGCTACGTTCATGTCGCCGGGCTATTGGCGCGAACACTTCAAGCCGTGGGTGGCCCGAATGGTTGCTTGCGTGCACGCGCGGGGCTTGCCGGTCATCTACCACGGCTGCGGCAACGTCGCGGCCATCCTCCCCGATTACCTCGAAATCGGCATCGACGCCTATAACCCGCTCGAGGCCAAAGCCGGTCTGGATGTGATCGACCTGCGCCAACGCTACGGTCATCGCCTCGGTTTCTGCGGCAACAGCGACATCACGGTCTGGGAGCAGGGCGACCGGGCGGCGATCCGCCGCGAAGTGCTCCGCAAGCTCCAGGCCGCCAAGGGGGGCGGCTACATCTTCCAGTCCGATCACTCCGTCACCAGCGCTGTCGCCGGCTCCACCTACGATTACATCGTTGGCTTGGTCCGAGAATACGGGCAATACCCGCTGCGGCTCGAGGCGGTCGAGGAGGCCCGGTGAAGGGGCGAGCGTCCGGAACGGACACCGGAGGCGGCTCGAGCGCCGCGACCCGCTGCGGGTCGTGGCCAACCCGGCGCTTCAACAGTCTCCCCCACGGTGCCGGGCCGTTTTCCGCTCCTCGCGAGCACCGACGGCCTTAGTGCGCCGGGCAAAAACTCACGTCTCTCGCTATGCAACGTTATGGCATGGTCCTCGGCCTCCGGGCGGACAAGATTGACGAATACAAGAAGCTGCATGCCGCGGTCTGGCCCGAGGTGCTCCGCATGATCCGGGAATGCCACATCCAGAACTACTCGATCTTTCTGCGCAAGCTGGGGGACGGCCAGTCATATCTCTTCAGCTATTTCGAGTACAACGGGGCGGATTTCGCCGCCGACATGGCTAAGATGGCGGCTGATCCCACCACCCAACGGTGGTGGGCCTGCTGCATGCCGTGCCAGGAGCCGCTCGCCGACCGCGCGCCCGGCGAATGGTGGGCCAGCATGGGAGAAGTGTTCCATTTGGATTAGCACCACCGCAACGGCCGGCGGCCTCGACCCTCCGAGTTCGCTCGGAGCCGGGTTGCGGCCTAGTCGTCCGCCGGCCAGGAGGCGCGGGCAATCATCCGGCGCAGCACCGCATAGAGGGGAAGGCAAACGAGGCTTTCGGCCAGGATAAACCACCAGAACCAGCCGTGGGACCAGCAAACGGAGGCCACGCCGGCCAGGCTGAAGGCCACGAACATGACGAGCATCATCTTCAGCCCGCGCCGGGTGGATTGCGCCGCCTCCGTCGGCA
>JAJXTA010000536.1 GCA_021784265.1 bacterium
CGCTTGTGCCAGGGCGTGGCTTGCTCGAAGGCATGCGCCACGCGGAGCAAGACTTCTTCTCCCAGCGGCGGGCCCAGAAGCTGCAGCCCGATCGGCAAGGGCGGCGCCCCCGCGGTGAACCCGCAGGGGAGACTCATCCCGCACAAGCCGGCCAGGTTGCAGGAGAGGGTAAAGATGTCCGACAGATACATCCGCAACGGGTCCGCGGCCTTTTCGCCGAGCTTGAACGCGGGGGTGGGGGTGGTGGGGGTGACCAGGGCGTGCACCTGTTCGAAGGCCCGGAGGAAATCCTCCCGGATCAGCGTGCGCACTTTCTGCGCCCGCAAGTAATAAGCATCGTAGTAACCACTGCTCAGAACGTAGGTGCCGAGGATGATCCGCCGCTTGACCTCCGCCCCGAAGCCGGCCCCGCGCGTCTGGCAGTACATCGCCACCGGGTCAGCCCCTTCCACTCGGCGTCCGTAGCGGACCCCATCGAACCGGGCGAGATTGGCGCTGGCCTCGGCCATGGCCACGATGTAGTAGGTGGCCACGGCGTAGTCGGTATGCGGCAGCGAGACCTCGACCAGCTCGGCGCCCAAGCTTTCCAGTTGGCGGACCGCCGCCGCCACCGCCCCGGCCACCTCCGGGTCCACCCCGGCCCCGCGATATTCGCGGGGCAGACCCAGTTTCAGCCCCCGGAGGTCCCGTCCCAGGCTCGCGAGGTAGTGGGGGACCGGGCGGGGGAGGGTGGTGGAATCGCGGGGGTCCAGACCGCTGATGAGCTCGAGCAACAGGGCCGCATCCCGGGTGTCTTGCGTCAGCGTCCCGATCTGGTCCAGCGAGGAGGCGTACGCGACCAAGCCGTAGCGGGAAACCCGCCCGTAGGAGGGTTTCAACCCCACCACGCCGCAGAGCGCGGCCGGCTGGCGCACCGACCCCCCGGTATCCGAACCCAACGCCGCCGGGCATTCCCCCGCCGCCACGGCCGCCGCCGACCCGCCCGACGACCCGCCCGGAATCCGAGTCAAGTCCCAGGGATTGCGGGTGGGACCGAAGGCCGAGTTCTCGGTCGAACTCCCCATCGCGAATTCGTCCAGGTTCAGCCGGGCGAAGAGCGTGGCCCCGGCGGCGCGGAGTTTCTCGACCACCGTCGCATCGTAGGGGGAGACGAAGTCGCCCAGAATCCGGCTGCCGCAGGTCAGGGTTTGGTCCTTGACGGCGATGATGTCTTTGATCCCGAGCGGGATGCCCAGGAGCGGCTGTTCGGTGTGGGTGACACCCCGGCGCAGGGCGGCGTCGGCGGCGTCGGCCTGGGCTAAGGCGGCCGCCGCATCGCAACTCAGGACCGCATGTACCCGCGGTTCGACGCGTTGGAGTTGGTCCAGGCAGGCCTGGGTCAACTCGCGCGCCGAGAGCTCGCGCGCCGCCAGCTTGGCGGCCAGAGCTGAAATCGTCAGTTGGTTCAACATAGCGATGGTTGCCGCACAGCCATTCTCGCGTCGCCGCCGTGACGGCGGCCGGAAGGCCGCGCGGCGGACCTGTCCGCCGTCCGCCCTTGGCTCGCGTCGCCCCGGCCGTTACTCAACGATCTTCGGGACCATGAACAAGCTCCCGTTCTGGGCGGGCGCGTTGCGGAGGGCCTCCGCGGTGGAGAGCGAGGGCCGCGCCGCGTCTGGGCGCGCCACATTGGTCATGGGAATGGCGTGGGCGGTGGGCTCGACGTGGCTCACGTCCAAGGCCTGGAGTTTCTCCATGTAGGCGAGAATGCCGGCCAGTTGCGGCCGCAACGTTTGTTCCTCTTGAGGCGAGAGGGCGAGCCGGGCCAAGCGGGCCACGGCCTGGAGGTCCAACTCTGGGGCAGCCATGTGGAGGGGTGCGAAGGAGGGCGCCGCGGGTCAGCGTCTGGCCTGGGTCAACCGTGCGGGCGGCTATTCCTCATCGAACTTGCGTTTGACCAGCGCCTCGAGCTCGGTGACCGCCAACGAAGCATCCGTCCCGTCCGCCTGCACCCGAATCTTACACCCCGGCCCCGCCGCCAGCATCATCAGCCCCATGATACTCTTGCCATTGACCTGTTCGCCGTCCTTCTCCACGAAAACATTGCAGGTATAGCGGTTGGCGATCTTCACAAACATCGCCGCCGGCCGGGCATGCATCCCCAGCTTGTTGGTCACCGTCAAGTCGCGGGCGACTTTAAGGTGACTTTCGGGTGGCTTCTTCGCGCTCATCAATTCGGCGCCCACGGTAATCCACGAAGCTGGTTTTCGCCAACGAATTATTCACCGCGGTTCACCGGCTCTTCACCACCGGCGCCCCGGGCGCCACTCACGGGGCGTTTCCCCCCGGCCCCCTGCGGTGGCGCACCCAGAAGCCCGCCCCGCCGGCGTCCGGTCGTTGTCCCTCCCCCGCCACCGCCGGCCCGCCGGGGACCCGCGGTGGCCGCTCTCGCCAGAAACCCCTGGACCGAGGCGGGTGAATTAAGTTGGCAATCTCCGCCGGTGGCGCTACACATTTTGCTGTGGTCTGGACCATCCGCGCGGGCCACCGGGCGGCGCCTTCCCGGCCTCGACAAGCCATTTGTTCCATGCCGGCCCACCGTCCCGCTGTAGCAACGATACTGTGAAGACTTTGCGAGTAGAACAACCGACGGCCTCCTCCGCGGCGGGGGTAGCCCCCCCGCCGGCGGCAGACGAGGCGCGTCAATGGTTTGAGGCGCTGGAGCAACTGCTCAAGCTCCAGCTCCGCGGTTACCCGCCCGACCGGGTGCAAGGCCTATTGACCACCCTCTTGGCCCGCTTGCGCGGGGCCGGGCTCGAGGCGCCGCGAACCCTCAGCACGCCGTATTGTAATTCGATCCCGCTCGCGGCCCAGCCCTCCTTCCCCGGCGACCGGGAGATGGAAAAGCGGATCAAGAGCTACATCCGGTGGAACGCCATGGCGATGGTCGTCAATGCCAACCGCCAACACAACGGCTTGGGGGGGCACATCTCCACCTTCGCCTCCTCAGCCACCCTCTACGAGGTCGCTTTTAACCATTTTCTGCGCGCCGCCGGCCCCGACGGCGCGGCGGACCAAGTGTTCTTTCAGGGGCACGCCTCGCCCGGGATTTACGCGCGCGCCTTTTTGGAGGGCCGCCTGGATGAGCGGCACCTCCAACACTTCCGCCAGGAGCTGGCCGAAGGGGGTGGGTTGTCTTCCTACCCCCATCCCTATCTCATGCCTGAGTTCTGGCAGTTTCCCACGGTCTCGATGGGCTTGGGGCCGCTCCTGTCGATCTATCAGGCGCGCTTCAACCGCTACCTCAAGGCCCGGGGCCTGGTCACCGGCCCGGAACCGCGCGTCTGGTGTTTTGTGGGGGACGGCGAGACCGATGAGCCGGAGACGCTAGGTTCCCTCACCTTGGCGGCGCGGGAGAACCTGGACAACCTGATCTGGGTGTTGAACTGCAATTTGCAGCGGCTGGACGGCCCGGTGCGCGGCAACGGCAAGATCATTCAGGAGCTGGAGGCCCTGTTCCGCGGAGCGGGGTGGAATGTCATCAAGGTGATCTGGGGCTCGGACTGGGACCCCTTGCTGGCCGCCGATACCTCCGGCT
>JAJXTA010000007.1 GCA_021784265.1 bacterium
GATGGGAGTGAACGACGCCCGCAACGCAACCCTTCGACGCCGCCAGACATGGAGACGCTTAACCGTTCGACCCCGCCGCCCACAGTCCCCGCCGAAGACGTGGCGCGGATCGTCGAGCACCTCTTCCGTCATGAGGCGGGGAAGATGGTGGCGACGCTGACCCGCATTTTCGGACTGGAGCACTGGAGCCTGGCGGAGGACGTGGTGCAGGAGGCCTTGGCCCGGGCCTTGCAGACGTGGCCGTTTTACGGGGTGCCGCGCAACCCGTCGGCATGGATCATGCGCGCGGCCCGGAACCGGGCGTTGGACGTCGTGCGGCGGGAAAGGGTGTTCCGGGACAAGGAAGCGGAGATCGTGCGGGTGATGGAGCGACCGCCGACCGCGCCGGAGGCGGGGGTCTTCGCCGAGGACCAGCTCGCCGACGATCGGCTGGGGATGATGTTCGTGTGCTGTCATCCGATGCTGGCGCCGGAGGCGCAAGTCGCCCTGGCCCTCAATACCCTCTGCGGCTTCAGCATCACGGAGATCAGCCGGGCCTTCCTCACCACCGAGGCCGCCATCGCCAAGCGCCTGACACGGGCCAAACAACGCCTCCGCCAGGCCCGCATTCCGTTCGCCATCCCCAGCGGCGCGGAGCTCGCCCAGCGGCTGGAGAGTGTCCTCCGCTCGCTCTACCTGCTCTTCAACGAAGGGTACAAGGCCTCGGGCGGCGAAAAGCTGGTGCGGGAGGATGTGTGTCAGGAGGCGATCCGTCTGGTCGAGTTGCTGGCCCAGCACCCCGCCGGTAACCAGCCGAAGACGCACGCCCTGCTGGCGCTGATGTTGCTCAACGCGGCCCGCCTCCCCAGCCGGGTGGACGAGGAGGGCAACCTGCTCCGGCTCCAGGAGCAGGACCGGACCCGGTGGGACCAAGGTCAGATCGCGCGGGGCTTGGCGCACCTGGCGCAGTCCGCCGCCGGCGACGACCTCACGGAATACCACTTGCAAGCCGCGATCGCCGCCTGCCACTGCGTGGCCCCCGACTACGCCGCGACGGACTGGAGCCGGATTCTGGTGCTCTACGATCACCTGGTTCGGTTCGATCCTTCGCCGATTGTGGCGCTGAACCGGGCCATCGTGATCGCCCGGCTGCACGGCCCCCAGGCGGCGCTGGCGGAGGTGGCGGCCATTCCTGGCCGGGCCAAACTCGAGTCCTACTACCTCTTTCACGCCGCGCTCGGCGAATTCGAGGCCCAACGCGACGCGCCGCGGGCGGCGGCGGGGCATTTCCGCCGGTCGTTGGCGCTGGCCGAAACCCAATCCGAGCGGCGGTTTCTCTCCCACCGGTTGCAAGCCTGCGAGGCCCAGGCCACCCTCGGGGCGGCGGCGGGCGGCGAAGGGGTCTGACACAGGCTCCGTCCGTCCTCAGGTTGAGCGCGGAGGGCCCAACTCCCGGGCGCCAAGCTTGGTTGCGAGCCGCGGGGCGGAGCGAAGGGAATATCATCGTCCCCGTACCGGCGGCTCGACTACTCTCGGCCCGCCTATGAAGCCGTTTCTGATGTCGTTCACGGAGCCGATCGGGTTGTTCTGGCTGCTCTTGGTCGGCCGGGTCGCCTGGCACCTATGGCGCCGGCATTGGACGCGAGCCGTGTGGTCAGCGGGGCTGGCCGCCGCGGTGTTCTTTCTGGCCGGCACGAATTTGACCGCGCGCTGGCTGGCCAGCCTCGAACGCCCGTACTTCGGCCCGCCCCTGGACCAGGTGGCGCCCGCTGACGCCGTCGTCATGCTCGGAGGCGCCCTGCTCCCCTCGGCGCACGACGCCTTTGGCCTGGACCTCAACAGCCACGCCGATCGCGTGGTCACGGCGGCCGAGTTGATCCGGCGCGGCAAAGGGCGGGTCTTGGTGCTGAGCGGCGGCGGACCTCCTCCGGCGCCGCCGCAACTCACGCAAGCGGAGCTGGCGCGCGCTTGGCTCGCCGCGTGGGGCCGGCTGACGACGCCGACCTTCGTGCTCCCCCCTTGCGCGGATACGCACGAGGAAGCGGTGCGGGTCCAGGCGTTGGCCAAAGCCCAACACTGGCAGCGGGTGACGGTCGTCACCTCCGCCTGGCACCTCAAGCGGGCGCTGGCGGTCTTTCGCCAAGCCGGCGTGCCGGCGGCCGGGGTCGGCTGCGATTTCGCGGCCTCGGCCTGGCTGGCGGACCACCGGCCGTTTGCCCTCTTCGCGGGCACCACACCGCTGGATTTCCTGGAACTCTACCTCCACGAGAAGATCGGCTGGTGGGCCTATCGTTGGCGGGGTTGGATTGACTAACCGACCGACGACGCCGAAGCGGTACCGGCCTCCCCCAGCCACTGCGCCAGGGCCCGGTGGTTGATCTTGCCCGTCCCCAGCCGGGGGATTTCCCGACAATAGCGGACCTCGCGGGGGAGGCACAGATTGGTAAAGCCCTTGCCCTTGAGCACCAGGCGGAGGGCGTCCAGCGCGAGTTTGGGCTCATTGGTCACCGCCACGAGGGCTTCCCCTTTGTCCGCATCCGGCTGGGCCAGCACGGCGACCTGACAGCGCAGGCCAAACTGCGGGAAGGCCCCGGCCAAGGCATCCTCGAGGGCCGTGAGACTCACCATCTCCCCGCTGATCTTGGCAAAGCGCTTCAAGCGGCCGACGACGAAGAGGTAGCCGGCCTCGTCCACCCGCACGATGTCGCCCGTGTCGTACCAGCCGCCGAGGGCCTGGAACGCTTGGTTGGCCTCGCGGTTGAGGTAGCCGCGCATGATGTTGGGCCCGCGCACCAGCAGCCGCCCGCCGTCCGCCACACCCTCGACGGGCTCCAGCCGGTGTTGCATCCCCGGCAGCAGCCGGCCCGCCGACCCCGCCCGCGCCGCCATCGGCACGTTGGCGCTAATGACGGGGCTGCATTCGGTCGCCCCGTAGCCTTCGAGAATCCGCACCCCGAACCGCTCGCTCCAGAGCTTGGCCGTGGATTCCTGGAGTTTCTCCGCCCCGGCAAACAGGTACCGCATGCTGCGGAAATCGTAGGGGTGCGCCCGCCGGGCGTAGCCATTGAGGAAGGTATTGGTGCCGAAAAAAATCGTGCAATAGCGGTCGTAGAGGACAGCCGGCACCAGCCGGTAGTGGAGGGGCGACGGATAGAGGAAGACGTAGAGGCCGCGCACCAAGCCCAACACCAGGCCGACGGTGAGGCCAAAACTGTGGAAGAGCGGGAGGGCGTTGAAGATGCGATCCCGGTCTTCGATATCCGTGATCGCCAGCATCTGGCGGATGTTGGCCAGGAGGTTGCGGTGGGTGAGTTCGACTCCCTTGGGCACGCCTTCGGAGCCGCTGGTGAACAGGACGACGGCCGGGGCCTCGGCCCGCGCGGCGGGAGCGGCGGCCGGGCGGCGGCGGAGGGAGCCCGGCGCCAGCCAAACCCGGAGCAGGGCGCCGAGCTTGCGCGGCAGGCGGACTCGCGCCCGAACGTCCTCGAGGCAGATCGTGGTGAGCCCCGCGGCAGCGAAGGCGGCGCGGTCGAGCTTGAGGCGGTCCAGGAAGGCGCGCGAGGTGATGAGGTGCTTCAGGCCGGCTAACTTGGCGCAGGCCAGGAGCGTTGGGGTGCCGGTCGAGTAGTTGAGCACCGCGGGAACCCGGCCCTCGGCCCACAGGGCCGCCAGCAGCACCGGGGTGGCATTGACGTTGGGCAGGAGGACGCCGACCCGGGCGGGGCCGTCCGCCAGGAGCGGGCGCAGTTGGTGGGCCAACAACGCCGCCCCCGTCAGGAGCCGCCGATAGGTCAGCTCCCGCATCGTGGCATCCTGCACCACGACCTTCCGGGGCTGAATCCGCGCGGCGTCCAGGATGGCGGCGAACAGGTCCGGGGGCCCCAAGCGCGTCTCGGTCTCCAACTGCTGCTCGACCATCTGGTCGCGCAGCCACGCCGTCAGGCGGGTGCGGGTCTCGGTGGCGGTGAGGTGATCCCAGCGCGGGGCCTCCCGGGCCGGGCTCAGATGCAAGGTGATCCGGGGAAACCAGCGGCGCCAGCCCGGCTGCCGCGACCACCGCAAGCGACTGGCACCGCGCAAGTAGGCGGTGATCACCCGGGCCCGGGTCTTGGCGAGCAGGAACCCCGTCCCGTCGTAAAGCTTCATCAACGAACCGGTGCGGCTGAGCTGGCCTTCAGCGTAGAGGACCAGCCGCCCGCCTTGCTCCAGGTGCGCCGCGATCCGCTTCACCGCGTAGGGGGAGGCGATGTCCACGGGGAACGTCCGGCGATTGAGCATCACCAGGCGGTGGACCCAGCTATACTGCGCCGCCACGCTCGAGACGACGAACTTCCAGTCCTTGTCCAACCACACGTACAGGAACAGCCAATCGATCCAGGAAACGTGGTTGGGAATCAACAGGACCGGACCGGGGGTTTTCAACACGGCGACGTTTTCGGCCCGGAACCCGAAGAGCAGCCGCAACAGCAGATGAAGGCAAGCCCTCATGCGACCGGAGATTGCGATCCCGCCACGCCCCGACGCCGCTCCGCCAGGGCGGCAACCGCCAGCCCCATCGCCGTCAAGAGCGTGGCTCCGGAACAGGCGGGCGCCAACCAGCGGTCCAGCGGCAAATGGCCGGGCCCGGCCAGCCGCAGCTCACCGAAAAGCATCTCGCCGCCGCCCGGGTACGAGGCGCTGGCTCCGACCCGCCCCTGGGCATCCACGAGCTGGGAAACCCCCGAGCTGGCGACCCGGAACACGGGCACACCATATTCGGCGGCCCGCACCGGCCCGACCCGCGCGTGGAGGGCGTGTTCGTGCGGGCCCCAGGCCGCCACGTCCATCGTGGGGACGATTAACGCTTGGGCGCCTTGCCGAATCAGCCGGTCCACGACCCGCGCGTACGAAAGGTCGTAGCAAATGCAGAGGCCCAGTTTCCCCCAAGGCGAGGCCCACACCCGTTGGGTGGGGGCCGGCCGGCCATCTTTGAAGAACTGGATCGGCACGGCCTTGGCCTGCTGAAAGGCCACTTGCCCGCCGGGCCCGATCACGAACGCCGTGTTGTAGAAATTCCCGTCAGGCGTCCACTCTTTGCCCCCCGCGATCAAGTAGCGCGCGTGTGTGCGGCACCATTGGCGAACGTGTCCTGGCACCGGCCCGTCGAAGGTGTACTCGCTCAGCACGATCAGCTCCGCGGCGGGCGCGCGCACCAGCAGCTTGTCGAGCGCGGCCAAGACCTGGAGCTGATCCGGAAACTCGAGCTGGACCCCCGCCACGGGCAAGGTGGTGGCCAGGCCACCGAGCGTCAGCCGGCGCTGGACTTGCTGCCCGACCGCGGCGAGCTCCAGGGCGGCAAACCCCAGCGCCGCCCACCGCCATCCCCGCTGTGACAGCAGCCAGAGTCCACTGTACAAGGCCAGCACCAGAAAGCTGTAGCCGTACACGCCGGCCCCGGCCAGGGGGCTGGATGCCGCGCACGAACCCAACGCGTCGCCGGGCGTCACCCAGGTGAACCTCAGGTAATACAGCTCGCCTCGGAAATACTCCAAGCCGGTCCAGAGGAACGGGAGCGCCACCACCGCCCCGGCCAGGCCCAGCCGCGCCTGAACGCCACGCGCCAGCAGGAAGAACAGCCCGGTCCAGAACGCCAGAATCAGCCACAGCGAGCAGGCCGCGGCCCCAAAGATGCCCCAGAAAAAGCCCAACTGCGGGAGGTCCAGCGCCAACCCCAGCGCCAAGCCGCCGTAGAAGGCCGCCCGATTCGAGCCGCGCCACCCGAGCGCCAGCCGCCACACGCCAAGCAGAAAGACCGGCATCAGCCAGGCGCAACCCGGCTGGTAAGCGAGATGAAACACGCCGCCGGCCACGGCCGCTACGGCCAGCGCCAGGGGCACCGGCAGCGAACCGACCACGAGCGCGGGCAGTCTCAGGCTCGTGGGCACGCGGGCGGCGCGCCTCCCCGTGCCGGCGGCCTCACCACCAGTAGCCGCGGAGGTGGCTCGTGGTCGCATACTCGCTCCGGTCGGCGCCCGGCACCTACAGCTCGCTGAGGGTCACCGACCGCTTCGGGGGAATGGCCAGAATGGTCACCACCAGCGCGACGAACACGCTCAGGCAGAGAAACACGCCCGACGTGCTCAAGCCCCCTTTGACGCCCAGGAACACCAAACTCCCGGCGGCCACCATCCCGAGATTGTCGATGAAGTTCTGGGTGGCGATGGTCTTGCCCAGTTTCTCCTGGTGGCACTCGGACTGGAGGGCGGCGTTCAAGGGGATGAGGAAGAGCCCGGCCGTAGTCCCCGCCAGCACCAGCATAGCGAGGACCGGGCGGTGGGAGCGAAGGTACTCCGCGCCTTGCAGCAGTTCGACCAGCCCCAGCGCCCCCACCCAGGAGGCCAGCAGCCAGCCGTAGTGCCGGGTCATGCGCAAGTCCCCCACCTGATGCAACTGCCCCGCCAGCACACTCCCGATCATGATCCCCAGACTCAACCAGACGCCCAAGAGCGCGATCTGTTTGTTCGTCGCCAGTTTCAGGACCTCCAAGCCCCACGGTTGGAAGTTCATCTTCAGGATCGCCCCGCAAATCCAGAACATGCAGCTCCCGCACAGGACGCGGAACAGCCTCGGGTTGGCCAGCAGGGCGCCGAAGTTGGCAAAGAACTCATCGACGGTGGTACGCAGTTGCACGTCCGGATGGCTGGGCGTGGCGACCATGCGCAAGTTCAGCAGGGCCGAAAGGCCATAGGCCAGCAGCAACAGGGCGTAACACCCGCGGACCGGCAGGCCGTCGATCATCGCCGCGCCGCCGAAGTAACCGCCCAGAATCGCAATCAGACTCAAGAACTCCATCGTGCCGTTGGCCTTGACCAGTCGCGTGCGGGGCAGGATTTCCGGCAGCACTCCGTATTTGGCCGGGGAGAAGATGCTGGCCCCCACACCCACGAGAAAGTAACCCAGCCCCTGCCAAAACGGGCCGTGCTCGATGCTCAAGATGGCCAGGCCGGTGCCGGCGAGTTTGATCAAGTTGGCCACGACCAAGCAGGTGGTTTTGGGCAGGCGGTCATTCACGTAGCCCGCGACCGGCGCCAACAACACGTACGGCACGAAGAACAGGCTGGCATAGACCGCATTGGCCATGCCGAGTTGCGTCCGGGTGATCAAACCGGCGTGGGCCCGGAAGGTCAATTGGCCCAAGATGACCGCCAGAATCGCGTTGTCGGCGAAGGCCGCCAGGACTTGGCTGCCGAGCAGCAGGCCGTAGTTACGCCGGGCGCTCATGGGCCTCCTCGTGTGCCGACACCATTTGTTCGGCGTGGCAGACCAACCCCCGCAACGCTGCCACCAACCCCCGCGTGCGCCTCAGCGGGAGATCGCCCCAGACCGTTTCGGCCACCTGGTGACAGTGGGGGGAGCGCTTGGCGCGGCAGGCGGCCGCCGCGCGGCGTCAAGACCACCCGCCACGCCCGGCGATCGGCGGCGCTTCCCTTGCGCGCCACCAGCCCCCGATCCTCCAGCCGATCCACCAAGCCCGTCACGTTGGAGCGATGCATGATCAGCGCCCGGCCCAAGTCACTTCGCGAGAGCCCGTCCGGAGCGGCCGGCGGCAGGTTCAGGACGTTGACCTGGCTCGGACTCAGTCCCCACCGGGCGGAAAAAGCCCGGCTGGCCTCCCAGAGCGCCTCCGCCACCCGCAGCAACTCCAGGAGCGCTTCGTACCGAGGCCCTGGCCGACTCACCGGCAAACGCATGCCCTCTGTTTAGCCCAAAACGGTCGCGATGTCAGCAAAAGGTCTCGCCCTCTCCGTGTGGGCGTTCGAGCGCCAGCAGCCGCCGCTTCCACGCCAGCCCGGAGGAAAAACCTCCCAGGCCGCCGTGGGCCACGACCCGGTGGCAAGGGACGAGGACCGGAATCGGATTGGCCCCACAGGCCGCCCCCACCGCGCGCGCGGCCCTGGGCCGAGCGAGGCTGGCCGCCACCTGGGCGTAGGTGCGCACCTCACCCGGTGGGATGGCCATCAACGCGGCCCAGACCGCCTGCTGGAAGGGCGTGGCCGAAGTCAAATCGAGCGGGGGCAGCTTCCCCGGGCGCTGGCCGGCCAGTGCGGCGGCCAAGGCTTGTCGCGTGACCTCACCCCAATGCCGCCCCACGGGTGAACTGGGGTCGCAAAGCGCCGCCCCAGGGCGGTGACCAGGGCCGGCACCGGGGAAATCCAAGGCGGCCAAACCGACGGACGAGAAGCGCGCCGTGAACGCGCCCAGGACGGTGGGGATGGTGAGACGTTCCACAGCCGCGGGTTCTATCGACCGTCGCCAGCGTGGTGAGCCGGCAGGAACACGCCGGCCCTGACGGCGTCCAGCGGAGCGTGCGCTGCCTCCGCCGTCGCTTCCCGCGCCGGCCGACGGGGGCGCCGAGCGCGCGCGGGGGCGCCGTCAGCGGTTTCGCAGGTAGAAATAAATGAGCCCCCACAGCATGGCGACAAAGAAGGCGCAGGTCGCCAGAAAACGGTTCCGGGCAATGCGACGTTCGTAGCGGAGCGGGCGTAAGCCGTGAATGCTCCCCGCCGCCAAGAAGCTGACGAGCTTCGGGTTTGGGGTCGGCGGTGGACGCCAGTGGCGCAACCAGCGGCGCACCGCCGCCACCACATCGTACTTTCGGACTCCCAGCTCGTTGAAGTGTTCCGGCGTCGTTTCGCCCTCAAACGGATTGCGAGCGGGGTGGGTGACCTCTTCGAACGTCGGTTCCTCGATCGTCCGGCCCCGGGCGCCGGCCCCTGGTTGGGGGCGGGCGGAGGAGCCGGGCTTCGGTTGGGCTTGGTCGTCGGCAACCCGTCGTTGGAGCTGGTGGATGCGCCCCTCCAGGGCGGCAATCTGGGCGTTGAGTGCCCGTTGCCGCGCCGCAATGGGATCCTGCTTCTTCCAGAACCACGCCATGACCCGGAGTTCAGCGTCGCCACAGGAGCACGACCAGCGTCACGAGCGCGAGCAAGACCGCCACCGCCACCGGCCAAGTGAGCGCCAAACCCGCCCGACACAACGGCCAAAAGCCGCGCCCGTCCAGCCACTGCGGCGCGGCGGCGGCAGGAGCCTCGCCGGGCGGGGCAGCGGCGTTTGCGGAGGCCCCATCCAGGAGCGTCCACTTCAACCGCGCCGCGTTCCATTCCATCCGCCCGTTCTCGACCGTGGCCAGGGCCCGAGTCAACTCGACGTTCCAATTCTCCGTCGTCCAGGTTTCTTCGTGGATGGCCTGGACCTTGGCCAAGACCTCCCGAAAGCCGGCCAAGGTCTTGGCCATTTGTTCGGCGTCCCGGCGGGCCTGGAACTCCGCCTGCTCGAGTAACGCGACGCCCCGCGTGAGCTGTTGCAGCACCTCGCCGCGCCCGGTCTCGAACTCTTGCCGCCGCCGCCGGGCCTCTTCCAACGCGGTGCGTTCCCGTTCGAGCTCTTCTTGGGTGCGTTTGAGTTCGACGATGCGCTGCTGGGTCTCGCCCACTTTATTCTCCAGCTCCTCGCGGGTCGGGGGGCGGCTGGCCACGGCGGACACGGCGCCGCCGCTCGGCGCGGCCACCCGTGCGGTACGCGCGCTTTGCAGGTCTCGGTCCACGAAGTCCGTCTCGTCAAATGGCGCGGTCATGGGGGGGACTGTAGCACCCGGGACCGGCGTGTAAAGCGCGGGCCGAGTCCGACGGGCGGCCGGACCGCCGCGCGCGTGGACGCGGAGGGGCGTGTCCCTGGCTGGACCGGACTCCCCCGGCGGCGGACCGTACAAAACTTTGTCCCGATCGGGACATGGAATCTGTGCGGGGCCGCCTGTGCCTCTGAACGCACAGTTGCCTTCGGCCGCCGTTCGTTTATAAGTAAGGAAGCCTACAGCCAGCGCACCTGAACGTTGCTATCAGCTTTCTCCATGAAACGATTAACCTCTCGGACACGAGCCCACCACGGCCAGAGCCGCGGCGGGCCGGCGGGCTTTACCCTCATCGAGCTCCTGGTGGTGATCGCCATCATCGCGATCCTGGCGGGCCTGCTCCTGCCCTCGCTGGCCCGGGCCAAGCTCAAGGGGACCTTCGCCGTCTGCGCCTCCAACGAGAAACAACTGATCCTGGCCTGGAACATGTACTACCAGGACAACAACGACACACTCCTTCCCACCTTGGCGTTGAACTTGGCCGGGGGCGGCTGGTGGCTGGGCCCCAGCGGGGCGGGGATCGTCAGCGGGATCACCCTGGACCAGGCGATGCAACGGGTCACGACCGGCATGCAGAACTCCCCGCTCTACGCCGCCAAGTACTGCGCCGCCGTCGGCGCCGCCCATTGCCCGGGAGATCTGCGCACCAAACACCTCCGCCCCGGCGCCGGCTGGGCCTACGACAGCTATTCCCTGGCCGATTCCATGGCCGGCGGCGGCACCTGGAACACCGCCCCCGGCCAGTACTACGTCAAGAGCACCGCCATCCAGGACCCGTCGGACGCCTTTGTCTTCATTGAAGAATCCGATCCCCGCGGTTACAACGAGGGGACCTGGGCCTTCAATCTCAGCCCCCCCGGCTGGGTCGATGGCTTCGCCGCCTTCCACGGGGTCGTGACCACTTTCGCGTTCGCCGACTCCCACGTCGAGTCCCACAAGTGGGTGACACCTTCCACGATCAAGGCCGCCACCGACTTTGCGCGAGGCACCGGGGATTTCTACTGGAGCGGGGGCAACGTGCGAGTCAACCAGGACTTCATTTGGGTCTGGAACCACTTTCAGTGGCCGAACTGGAAACCGCTCTAGTGACCGGCCCAGCCGCCGGCGGCGGCGCGGGTCGTCCCGGGCTCGGCGGGCGCCTCTGGGGCGGCGCCCTTAGCCTAAGGCCATGGCCGCGCTGGAAATCTCCAATAGCTCCTTGGTGATGTTGGACTGGCGCAGCTTGTTGTAGTCCAGCGTCAGGTCTTTGATGAGCTGGTTGGCGTTGTCGGTGGCGTTCTTCATCGCCACCATGCGCGCGCTGTGCTCACTGGCCTTGGCTTCCAAGAGGAGCTGGTACACCTTGAAATTCAAATAGTGCGGCAGCAATTCGCCCAGAACTTCCTCGGGGCCGGGCTCGAACAGGAACTCCGTGGAACCTTTGAGCAGCACGGCATCGGCCGGGTGGCCGCGCACCCCGGCGTTGACACCGGTGATCTCGCCAATCGGCAACAACACCTGCATTTGCGGCTGCTGCGCCAACGTCGAGATGAAGTTGGTAAAGAGAATCTCCACCTGGTCCACCGTGCCCTCGAGGAAGAGGTCGCGCGCGAACTTCGCGATCGCCCGCGCCTCGCCAAAGGCCGGGGTGTCGTGATAGCTGAACTCGGCGGCCAGTTGCCGGCGGGTGCGCGCGATGAACTGCGCGGCTTTGCGCCCCGCGGTGATGAACACGGTCGTCTGCCGCTCAAGCTTGGCCGCCTCCCGCAACAGGTTGCTGTTCAGGGCGCCACAGAGGCCCTTATCCGTGCTGACCACGATGAGGGCACGCCGACGCACCTCGCGCGCGGCCATCAGGGGATGGGTGAAGTCGCCGGCATGGAACGTCACCTCGGCCAACACGGCGTTCATCAGGCGCGCATAGGGGCGGCCGGCCAAGGCCGCCTGTTGCGCCTTGCGCATCTTCGAGGCGGCCACCATTTGCATGGCCTTGGTGATCTGGGCCGTGTTCTTGACCGACTTGATGCGCCGGCGGATGTCGCGCGTGCTGGGCATGGGGGCGCGGGGCTGCCTACTTCCAGGTCGGCTTGAACTCGGTCATCGCCCCCTTCAACTCCGCCACCAGGGGGTCGCTGAGCGCCTTCTCCCTCACGATCCGGCTCATGAGTTGCGGCTTGCGGCTGTTAAGGTAGTCGGTCAGCTTCCCTTGGAACTCCTTGACGCGCTCGACGGCCACATCGTCGAGGAACCCGTTCTGGGCCGCCCACAGCGTCGCCACCTGCACCTCCACCGGCACCGGTCGGTATTGGGGCTGCTTGAACACCTCGACGATGCGCTTGCCCCGTTCGAGCTGGGCTTGGGTCTTGGCGTCCAAGTCCGATCCGAATTGCGCGAACGCGGCCAGCTCACGGAACTGGGCCAGGTCCAGCTTGATGCGGCCGGCGACTTGTTTCATCGCCTTGATCTGCGCGGCGGAGCCGACGCGCGACACCGAGATGCCGACCGAGATCGCGGGGCGGATGCCTTGATAGAACAGATCGGTCTCGAGGAAGATTTGACCGTCGGTGATCGAGATGACGTTGGTGGGGATGTAAGCCGAGACGTCGCCCGCCTGGGTCTCGATGATCGGCAGGGCCGTCAAGGAGCCGTTCCCATATTTTTCACCGACCCGGGCGGCCCGTTCCAGGAGCCGGCTGTGCAGGTAGAAAACATCCCCCGGGTAGGCCTCACGCCCGGAAGGCCGGCGCAGCACCAGCGAGACCTGGCGGTAGGCCACCGCGTGCTTGGAGAGATCGTCGTAGATGATCAAGGCATCCATGCCATTGTCCATGAACCACTCGCCCATGGCGCAGCCGGCAAAGGGAGCCAGGTACTGGTTGGTGGCCGAATCGGCGGCGGCGGCGACCACGATGATCGTGTAGGGCATCGCCCCGTGTTCCTCCAGGACGCTGATGACCCGGGCCACGTTGGATTGCTTTTGGCCGACGGCGACGTAGATCGAGTAGAGCGGGCGGTAGTCCTTGTCCCCCGCCGCCTCGGCGGCCTTGTTCAGGCGGGCGTTGTTGATGATGGTATCCACCCCCAGCGTGGTCTTGCCGGTCGAACGGTCGCCGATGATGAGCTCCCGTTGCCCTCGCCCGATCGGAATCATGGCGTCAACGGCCATGATGCCCGTCTGCACCGGCTGGCTGACGGACCGCCGCTTGATGATGCCCGGGGCGATCTTCTCCACCGGATAAGCCGCCTCACTCGCGATCGGGCCTTTGCCATCCAGCGGGCGCCCCAGGGCATCGACCACCCGTCCCAACAAGGCCTTGCCCACCGGAACCTGCAACAGCTTGCCGGTGGTGCGCACCTCCCGCCCTTCCTTGACGGTCAGGTAATCGCCCAAAATGATGGCGCCGACCTCGGTCTCCTCGAGGTTCAAGGCCAAGCCCACCACCCCACCGCCAAAATCAAGCATCTCGTTGAGCATGGCGTCGGTGAGCCCCTCGATCTTGGCCACGCCGTCACCGATTTCCCGCACCACCCCGACGTTGTGGCGGGCGACGGCGGTTTTGACGCCGGCGATTTGCTGTTCAATCTCTTGCAATAAGTCGCTCATACATTCGCAATCAGAAACTCTCGCGCAGGGCGGCGAGCCGGGCTTCGATGCTCCCGTCAAAGACCGTGTAGCCCAGCCGAACCCGCAGGCCGCCGATCAGCGCGGGGTTGGTGACAAAGGTGGTGCGGAGCCCCGGTCCGTGGAGTCGCGCCAAATCGCGCTGCACGGCGGCGGTCAGCGCCGGCGGCAGGGGCGCTGGGCTCTCGATCCGGGCGGCGTGCCGCGCCAGCTCCAACTTCACCAGCCGCTTGAAATGGGCCAGGACCCCCACGAAGCCGCGCGGGCGCCGCGCCAGCACCTGGGCCACCGCCTGGCGCACCCGTCCCTCATCCAGCAGGCCCGCCGCCAGACAACTGCGGAAGAGTTCTTTGGCTTCCCGCCGGGTCTGTTTGGTCAGGGTCATCGGTCAGGCAGCCAGTTGACGGCTGGTTTCCTCGGCGAGCCGTTGCTGGTCCTCGGCCGTGAGCACCTTGCCGGTGACCTTGGCCGTGGTATCGACCACCAACCGCCCCACCTCCCGCCGCAGCTCCGCCAGGATGCGGGCGTGATCTTGCGCGGCGGCCTCGCGCGCCTTGGTCACGATCTGCTCGGCGGCCGCGATGGCCTTCTGGGTTTCGGTCTCCTGCACCCGCGCGGCGGCCGCCCGGGCCTCCTCGATCAGGCGGTTGGCTTGGGCGTTGGCCTGGGCGAGGACGTCCTGGCGGGCGGCCTCCGTCTTGGCCAACTCGGCCTTGATCCGCTCGGCGTTAGCCAGACCGTCGGCGATCCGTTCCTTGCGTTCCTGCAAGACTTGGAGCACGGGTTTGACCGCAAACCGGTTCAAGGCCAGGGCGACGATGATGAAGCTGACGCATTGGGCCAGGAAATGGGGCCAATCCACCCCGAACTTCTCGAGGGTGTCCTTGCCGGTCTGGGCCAAGTCCCCGGCAATGCTCGCCAGCATGATGAACTGGTTCATAAATTCTTACGGAGGCGCCGGGCGCGACGCCAGGACGACGCCGCGCCCGACGCGCCAGCGCCTACGAGCCCCCCTTCACCAGGAAGAGGGCGTAGAAGACAATGGCCTCGGCGAACGCGATCGCCAGGATGGCTTGCACCAGAATCTTCGTGGCCGCGCCGGGATTGCGCCCGACCGCCTCCGAAGCCTTCATGCCGATCAAGCCTACCCCCAGCGCCGCACCGAACGCGGCCAAGCCCACGTGGATGCTCCCACTCAGTTCCGCCAGCATTGGCACTAACATATAGGTTTCCTTTCCGTTACCCGACGGCCGCCGCGATTGAACACGGTCCGGCCGCCGAAATTCACCGCTCACGAGTGGCCGGCCTCATGCCCTTCCTCATGCAAACAGATCAGCATCGTAAACACCGCCGTCAACAGCATGAACACCAGGGCCTGCACCAAACCGACCAACAGCTCCATGAAATAGAAGGGCACCGGCAGCAACCACCCCAACGCCGGCACCAAATGCGCCATGGCCTCGAGCATGTTCTCCCCGGCGAAGATGTTGCCGTAAAGACGGAAACTGAGCGACACCGGGCGGAACATGATCGAGAACACCTCCAGAAAGCCGACGGCGAAGAAGATGACGATCAGGAGCAGTCGCAACAGACCGTGCGCGTCACCTTTCGGCCCGAAGAGGTGCAAGAAAAAGCCTCTGGCCCCGTTCGCTTGAAAGGCCCAGACCACCCAGAGGGCGAAAAAGATCATCGACATCGCCCCCGTCATGTTCAGGTCCGCGTTGCCGCCCCGCAGCAGGGGATGAACGACGCGAAAGCCTCGCTCGCCCGCCTGGCCCCAACCGATGGTGCCCACGCCGGGCACCAACCCAAACCAGTTGCAGGCCAGGATAAAGATGAAGACCGCCGAGAAAAACCAAAAGGTCTTTCTCACCAGGTCCGGCCCAATGATCCCCTCCAGGAAATCGTGCAAGCTCTCGACCAGCCATTCCCAAAAGTTCTGCGCCCCCGACGGCACCTCGCGCATGTGCCGGGTGGCGAGCCGGGCATAGAGAATCAGGGCGAGTGCCACGATCCAGGTCACCAACATCGAGTTGGTGAGAAAGCCCGAGCCGCTCCCCAGCGGTACGGCCTGATTGGGCAGGCCCGCTTCCTCGGCGGCCCGGGCCGTCAAGGGCGCGCTCAATCCCATTATCGCGGCTAACGAAGTGCCCGCTAACTGTTTCATCAACAAGATAATGAATCGCCTTCGCGGAGACAGTGGTCCCCCTGCCAACATAGATAGCTTGGTCGAAAGCGGCGCTTAAGGTGCCCAAGTCCGGTGCTTTGCACAAGGGTTTTCTGCGCGATTTTTTGGGGGCGCAGCCGGAGGTCCCGCCCGGGCAAACGGCGGCGTGTGGGCGAAGGCCCCCGCCGGCGCGTTCGCCCGCTTGCCAAACCACCGCCGCGGGGTTATGGTGCTGGCGTTGTTAGTTATGGACCTTCTTTATGTCATTGGCGCTGTGGTGGCTTGGTACCTTCTCATGCGATGGGTCCTGCCCCGCTGCGGCATCCAGAGCTGAATGACGCAAAGCTGCTCGGTCGAGCAGCCGCCGTCAGCCGCGCAAAAACCCCACGACACACCCCCCAAGCCCTCGTAAGCGGGGCGGGCCGCCGCCGCGCCGCC
>JAJXTA010000537.1 GCA_021784265.1 bacterium
GCCGCCGGGCATTTCGTGGAGATAGACCTCGGCGCTGCCGCTCTTGGGGGCCAGGTCGAAGGCGGCGTAGTAGCCGCGGACGTTCTCCCAGTAATCGGAGAGGGCGTTGAGCGCGGCCAGGTCCAGGCGGGTATCGCGGGGCGTGTGCTGGAGGGCGGCGACCATCGAGTTGAGGTTGGGTTGGCTCGTGCTGCCCGACATCGAGGCCAGCGCCAAGTCCACGATGTCCGCCCCGGCCTCGCTGGCCTCCCAGACGCTGGCCGACGCGATGCCGCTGGTGTCGTGCGTGTGAAAATGCAACGGCAACCCCACCTCCCCTTTGAGTGCCTTGACCAGCTTCCGGGCCGCGGCCGGGCGACAGAGGCCGGCCATGTCTTTGATCGCCAGAACATGTGCCCCCATCCGCTCCAGCTCGCGCCCCAGGCGCACGTAGTACTGGAGCGAATACTTGTCCCGGCGGTCGTCCAGGAGGTCGCCCGTGTAGCAGACCGCGGCTTCGCAGAGGGCAGGGGTGGTTTGCACCGCCTCCATCGCCGCCCGCAAGTTCGGCAGGTAATTCAGCGAGTCGAAGATGCGGAAGATGTCCATGCCGGAGGCGGCGGCGTGCCTGACGAACCCCGCCACCACGTTGTCCGGGTAATTCGAGTAGCCGACCGCGTTGGAGCCGCGGAACAGCATCTGGAAACAGATGTTGGGGATGGCCGCCCGCAGTTGGCGCAGCCGGTCCCACGGGTCCTCCGCCAGAAACCGCATCGCCGTGTCAAAGGTGGCCCCGCCCCACATCTCGAGGGAGAACAGGCCCGTCTCGAGGGCGCCCAGGTGGCGGGCCAGCGGGGCGGCGGCGGCCAGCATGTCGTAGGTGCGCACGCGGGTGGCCAGCAGCGATTGATGCGCGTCCCGGAACGTCGTGTCGGTGACCAGCAGCCGCTTCTGCTTGGCCGTCCAGGCGGCGAACCGCCGCGGCCCCAGCGCGCGCAACAGGTCCCGGGTGCCGCGCGGGATCGGTCGCTGCGGGTCCACGGCCGGGGGCGCGATCACCTCGAACGTCTTGCCGGGCGGGAGCGGCTTGGCGTGCGGATTGCCATTGACGATCACGTTGCCGATGAAGTTCAGGAGCTTCGTCGCCCGGTCCCGTCGGGGCTTGAAGGCGTAGAGCTCCGGCGTGCTGTCCACCAGCGTGGTCGTGGCCCGGCCTTCGGCGAAGACCCGGTTGTTGATCACGTTCTCCAGGAAGGGAATGTTGGTCTTGAGCCCCCGGATGCGGAACTCGCGCAGCGCCCGGCTCATGCGGTGACGGGCCAGGTCCCAGGCGTGGCCGGAGGCGATCACCTTGACCAGCAACGAGTCGTAGTAGGGGGTGATCACCGCCCCCGAGTAACCCATGCCGCCATCCAACCGAATCCCGAACCCGCCCGTCGAGCGGTAGGCCAGGATGCGGCCATAATCAGGGAGGAACTTATTGTCCGGGTCCTCGGTGGTGATCCGGCACTGGATGGCGAAGCCGTTGCGGGGCACTTGATCCTGCGGCGGCATGCCCACCGCGGGGCCGTGCAGGGCGCACCCCTGGGCCAGCAGGATCTGCGCCCGCACCAAGTCCAGCCCGGTGATCACCTCGGTCACCGTATGCTCCACCTGGATGCGCGGGTTCATCTCGATGAAGAACCATTCGTGCCGGTCCAGGTCGTAGAGGAATTCGAGCGTCCCGGCGTTGTCGTAGCGGATGGCCCGCGCCAAGCGCACCGCGGCGTCGCACAAGGTCCGAATCGTCTCCGGCGGCAGGCCGAAACTGGGGGCGACCTCAATCACCTTCTGGTGGCGGCGTTGCACCGAGCAATCCCGCTCGTGCAGGTGGATGACGTTGCCGTGCTGATCGCCCAGCACCTGGACCTCGATATGTTTGGCGTGCGGGATGTACTTCTCCAGGAACACGGCCGGATTCCCAAAGGCGCGTCCCGCTTCGCTGCGGGCTTCGTCCAGCAGACGCGCCAGGTCCCCCGGCTTGGCCACCACCCGCATCCCCCGCCCGCCGCCGCCAAACGCCGCCTTGATGATCAATGGAAAACCCAGGTCGCGCGCCACCTGGAGGGCTGCGGCGCGGTCGCTCACCGGCTCCGCGGTGCCCGGCAGCGTGGGCACCTGATGCCGCTGCGCCAGCGCCCGGGCGGCGGTCTTGTCGCCCATCAGATCCAGCAACTCCGGCCGCGGCCCGATGAACGTGATCCCTGCCCGGGCACACGCCCGGGCAAACTCCGCGTTCTCGCTCAGGAAACCGTAGCCGGGGTGAATCGCCTCCACGCCGGTTTCTTTGGCCACCGCCACAATCCCCTCGATGTCCAGGTAGGCCGCGACGGGTCCCTTGCCTTGCCCCAGCGGATAAGCCTCGTCGGCCTTGAACCGGTGGATGCTGAACCGGTCTTCCTGGGCGTAAATCGCCACGGTGCGCAGCCCCAGGTCGGTCGCCGCGCGGAAGATGCGGATGGCGATCTCCGAGCGGTTGGCGGCCAGCAGTTTGGTAAAGCGGCGCGGCGCGCCCGGCGTCGCGGACGCCGTTGCGGTCGATTCCGATGGTTCAGGCAACGTCATATAAAGCAGTTAAACCGATGAGGTTAGACCAAGCCGCGCGAGCGCGTCCCGCGGCGCCGCCGCCTCGAGTGCCCTGCCGGGCCGGGTCCCTGGTTGTGCCCCACCGATTATGACCCCGTGTATAAACGATTTGCGCCAAAGTGCAAACCGGGAGTGCGCGGCCGGCGTCCCAGGGGCGCACCGCGCCCGTTTGGTGGACCCGAACCCGTCCCCCGGGCCTGGGGTGGGGGTGTCGCCCGAAGCGACGCCGTGGTCCGCCGGTCGGCTGCCCGCGCGGGGTGCATTGCCTCGCGCGGGTGATTCTTCGGGGGTGCCGCTCCTCTCCCGGTCGTCAGCGGGTGCCCTCGCCGGCGGCCCCATCGCCCCCGCGGAAGCCGTGGCCGCGCGCCCGCTCACGGCGCGGTCGCCGTGCGGGGCGCCTCATACCAGTCGCCGCGGAGCCAGTCCACGATCAGGCCCAGGGCTTGGCGATCCAGGATTTGATTCGCGCCGAAGGCCGGCATCCGATCGTTGCGCGTCCCGTAGAAGCGTGGATGGCCGGGATCACTCAAGAAACTCAACAGCCACTCGCGGGAGCCGTAGCCGGTCAGGTCGGGCGCGGTGGCGTCCTCGTCCGGCTTGCGGAATTCGTGGCACTCGGTGCAGCGGATTTGACCGCTGCCGAGCAAGGTCCGTCCCCGGGCAATCGCCGCCGTGTCGGCCTCGTCCACGGCGTGTTGTGCCGGCAGGCCGGCTTCGGCCGAGACGGCCTTGATCACATCCGCCAGTTGGGCCTTTTGTTCGGGTGAAAAACCGGCCACGTCCTTTTGGACGAACTTGACCATCTTGCCGGCGCGGAACCTGGTGCCGCCGAACCGTTCCATGCCGGCGATATGCTCCGGGGCGAGCAGGGCTGCCAGCCAAGTCCGGCTGGCGAAGCCTTTAAGGTCGGAGGCGGTCGGCGCCCCGGTCGGCACGGCGCCGATGCCGTCCTGCCCGCCGTAACGGT
>JAJXTA010000538.1 GCA_021784265.1 bacterium
GCCGGCCTCGGGGTATCTGGCCCTCAAGCCCGATTGCCAGCGGCGCGGGCGGTTCCAGATCACGCTGCATTCCGGCCTGGGCCTCGAAGGCCGCCGCTTCGCCGCCGTCCGCCCCGCCGCCGAGCAAAGGACCTCCCTCCGCGACGTGGCACTATTGGCCGGACCCCAGTTGCTCTTTGCCCAAGCGCCCGGGCCGGGACGCGCCACGTTGCTGGCGACTGTGGACCGTGCGGGCCAGGTGGCCCTGCTTCGCGACACCACCGGCAACTGGGCCAGCGTGTGCCTGCCCAGCCCGGATGCGACCGAGCCGCAAATCCTCACCGCCCTGGAGTCCGCCCGCCCGGTGACACTCGAACCGTGGTCGCCACGGCTGCGCCGCCGGGCGGCCTTCATGCAAGACCTCGTGGTGGTGCCCGGTGAGGCGATCCCCGCCGCTGTCCGCACGCGCTTCGCGCTCCGCGCCCACGACGCCGCCCTCCTGGCCTCCGGCCCCGTGTATGGCACGAACCTCGAAAGGCAGCCGGCCTCCTGGGAAAGCCCCAGTGGCTGGACCTTCACGCCCGACGGGCTTCGGGTGGCTGGGGGCGACGTGGGATTGATCGCCGGCGATGGTTACACCAACTACCGGTTCGAATTCGACCTCCAGTTGCCCCAGGCCGGCGCGGGCATCGCCGGCTGGGTCGTGCGGGCCGCGGACCCCGGCGACCTGGTGATGTACCAACTCCAAACCGCCGACTCGCCCTATCGCGCCCCCGAATTCAAGACCCAGCCGAACACCTTGCGGCCCCACGTCCGCCGCGGTGGGGCTTGGACGGTGGCCGACCCCATCCCGCTGCCGAAGCCGGTGCTCCGGGGCCAGACCTACCACATCGCCGTTGTATGCCGCGCCGACCGGATTACGGTGTTTCTGGACGGTGCGCCTCTCCACACCCAAAGTGACGCGGGCTTCCGCACCGGGGGTGTGGGTTTTCGCGCCGCCGGTCCCACGGAGACGGGCGTCTTTCGCCACGTTACCCTCAGCCCGTTACCTTGATTCGACTATGAGAAGCACGCTCCGTTCCCTCTACCGCGCCCTGGCCACCCTGGCGGTGGTCGCCGCCAGTTTCTCCACGACAGGGCGCCTCGTCGCGGCCACTGATGACCTGGAGACCCGCTTTCACCAACCACCCCCCTCAGCGCGCCCCTGGGTCTATTGGTTTTGGCTTAACGGGAACATCACACGGGAAGGCATCACGGCCGACCTCGAGGCGATGAAACAGGCGGGCATCGGCGGGGTGTTGATCATGGAGGTGGACCAGGGCATCCCGGTGGGGCCGGTGGGGTTCATGAGCCCGCAGTGGCGCGCGCTGTTCAAACACGTCATCACGGAGGCGCAACGCTTGGGGTTGGAGGTGAACATGAACGATGACGCCGGGTGGAACGGCAGCGGCGGGCCGTGGATCAAGCCTGAGCAAGCGATGCAGAAAGTGGTCTGGAGTGAAACGAACCTGGTCGGGCCCCAACGGTTCGAGGGGCGCTTGTCCCAACCGCCGACCGTCGCCGGCTTTTACCGCGACCTCACCGTCCTGGCCTTTCCGACCCCCGGCAAATTCCGGATTGAGAACATCAACGGCAAGGCTGCCTACGAGCGTCAGGGGATCGGCCCAGCCAGCACCACCATCCTCCCCCCCGAGGAGGTCATCGACCCCAGCCGCCTGACCAATCTCACCGCCCAGATGGACGCCACCGGTCACCTCCGCTGGGACGTGCCCGCCGGGACATGGACCGTCATGCGCTTGGGCCACACCTCGACGGGTGTGATGAACGCCCCCTCCCCCGCTAGCGGACGCGGGCTGGAGTGCGACAAGCTGAGCCCCGCAGGCATCGAGGCCCAGTTCGCCGGCATGATGGGGCCGCTGATCGCCGATGTAGGCCCGGCGGCCGGGCGCACCCTCGTCGCCACGCACATCGACAGTTGGGAAAACGGGTCGCAGAACTGGACCGCGCGGATGCGGGAGGAATTCCAGCGCCGCCGCGGCTATGATCTGCTCCCCTTCCTGCCGGTGATGTCCGGACGGGTGATCCAGAGCTTGGAAGTGTCCGAACGGTTTCTGTGGGACCTGCGGCAGACGATCTCGGAACTGGTGGCGGAGAATTATGCCGGCCGGATGGAGCAGTTGGCCCAGCAGCACGGGTTGCGGCTCTCGATCGAGGCCTACGGCGGTCCCTGCGATGATATGACCTATGGCGGGCGCGCCGACGAACCGATGTGCGAGTTTTGGATCGGGGGCGGGGCGTTCGAAACCTGCAAGGAGATGGCCTCAACCGCGCATGTGTATGGCAAGCCCATTCTGGGCGCCGAATCCTTCACCGCCGACGACCGCGAGCGGTGGCAGCAGTATCCGGGCTCAATCAAGGCGCTGGGGGATCGGGCTTTTTGCGAAGGGGTGAGCCGGTTTGTGTTCCATCGATACGCGATGCAGCCCTGGCTGCAGTACGCCCCCGGCATGACGATGGGGCCCTGGGGCTTGCATTACGAGCGCACCGAGACCTGGTGGGCCTCCTCCCGCCCCTGGCACGAGTACCTCACCCGCTGCCAGTTCCTGCTCCGCCAGGGCCAGTTCGTCGCCGACCTCTGCCACCTGCAACCGGAGGAGGCGCCGCAGGGCTTCGTGCCGCTGGAACGGCACGGCTACGATTACGACAACTGCACCGCGGAAGTCGTGCTCACGCGCCTGAGCGTGCGCGACGGGCGCCTGGTCTTGCCCGATGGCATGAGCTACCGGTTGCTGGTCCTGCCTTCCTCCACGACCATGACCCCCGCCCTCCTCCGCCGCCTCAAAGACCTGGTCGCGGCGGGAGCCACGATCCTGGGGCCGCGCCCGCAGCGCTCCCCCAGCCTCACGGGTTACCCGCAGTGCGATGACGAGGTCCAGCGGTTGGGCGGGGAGCTGTGGGGCGATTGCGACGGCCAGCAGGTCCGCACGCACGCCTACGGCCAGGGCAAAGTGTTCTGGGGCCTCACCCCCGAGGCCGTCCTGGCGCAACAATCGTTGCCGCCGGACTTCACGGGCCCCACCCACGTCCGCTGGATCCACCGCACCGTCGGGGAAACGGAAATCTACTTCGTCGCCAACGGCCGCTCACAAACCGTCGATGCCGAGTGCGGCTTCCGCGTGACGGGCAAAGCACCGGAACTGTGGCAGCCGGAGGCGGGCGCCATCACCCCGGCCCCGGCCTACACCCAGGCGGAGGGAGTGACCCGCGTGGCCCTGCACTTCACGCCCAGCGGCTCGGTCTTTGTCCTCTTCCGCCCGCGCCCGGCCTCCTTCGATCCGGTGGTAAAGATCACCCGTGACGGCCAACCCGTGCTCCCCCCGACGCCCCTGAGCGAACGCCTTACGATCACCAAAGCCCGCTACGGGGTGTTGGACGATCCGGCCCGAACCCGTGATGTGCGCGCCAAGCTTCAGGCCCTCGTGGATGCCGGCGAGTTGAGTTTCCCGGTCGCCCGCATGGCCCAAGGCGACGACCCGGCGTTCGGGATCGTGAAGACGCTCATTGTGGATTACACCGCCGGAGAGAAAC
>JAJXTA010000539.1 GCA_021784265.1 bacterium
GGTGAAGCGCCGGGAGCGGATCTCGCGCAGGCTTTCCTGGATCAGATCCCGGAGTTCGTCCGACATCAAGTGCGCCAACGTCGGCGACTTCATGTCCTGGATCGTCGCGATGTTGGGGAACGGCTTATGCTGCCGCGCCTCGGCCAGCAGCGAGACGTAGTAACCAATGCTCTGGTAACGATACGATTTGCAGAAGTTGAACACCCGCGTCGCGTTCAACGTGGCGTACCGGGCTTCCGCCAGATACGCCCGCGCGGAGACCACTGCCACGCCGCTCACGCGGAGAGGCCATTCCCGGGGATTATTGACGACGAGCAGGGTTGGCATGGCGCCTGCCCTAAGCGGCCTTTCCTTTCCTCGCGGGTCTTTGTCCGCCGGGGGTGCGGGGGCGCGGCCACCCCCGCTGGCGGGGCGCCCGCGGAGGCACGGCCCTCGACCGCCTCCCCTGCTCTGCAACGCTCGCGCCCACCGGTCCCCACCTCAGCCCAGCCGGAGTCGTTGGCCCATCACCCGCCCACACCGAAATGGTTGGTGACAGCCGCGGCTCCGGCGTCCGGAGGCCGGGGCCGGCCACGGGCCGGCACCCGGTCGGGACACACCCACTACGGTTTCGGCCGACGATTGGCGGCCCTGCCGGCCTTTTTCGGGGCGCTAGCCACCCCTGGCTTTGCCTGGGCCGCCATCGGGGCGGCGGCGGACACCGGCATCGCCCCGGCGGTGGTGTTGGCGCTTTGAGGCGCCGGGGCCGTGCCACTGCAAGCAGGGCAGGTCCCCGCGCCGGCGGGAAGCGGACTGCTGACACTGGGTGTGCTGCTTGAATCGGGAGTCTGAGCGTTCATATACTTTGTAGCGTTACGTTCCGGATCACGGCTCTCACCGCGACCTGGGCTCCCTTCCTTGCATGCGGAATGCCAACCACCCATTCGCCAGCCTAATCTGCTATCCACGAAGTACTTGGCAACGACTGATGACAAAACCGCGCCCCCCCGGCCTCGCGGGTTTGCGTGGGTTCGCGCAATTTCTGCACCCGGCGGCCCGGGTGCGGTGCAAGCCCCGGAGTCCCCCGCCCCTCCCCGCGGCGGGCCTAGCCCTCGCTCCGATCCTCAGCGGGAGCCGCGTGGTCGGGCGCGCCAGCAAGCGTTGGATCGCTTGGCCCAGCCTCCCGGATGACGTCGGTGCGCCCATCTCCACGGGCGGGCGGGTCGGGCGCGTCTCTCCGGCCCACCGGGGAGGGAGCCGGCGGGCTCTCTTCTTTCAACAACCCATACGCCTTGAGTTTGTACTGCAGGGTGCGGCGGCTCACCCCGAGGACCCGCGCGGCCTCGTCACGGTTGGCGGTCACGTGGGTCAGCGTCTGGCGGATCAGCAGCTTCTCCACCTCGACGAGCGACATCCCCGGGCGGACCTGGAAGGCGGTGGCCTGCCGGTCGTGGCCGCGGAGAAACTCCGGCAGGTCCTCGACGCTGATCGTGGCGTTACGGCAAGTAATGACCAGCCGCTCGATAAGGTTGCGCAGTTGGCGCACGTTTCCGGGCCAGGGAAACCGTTGACAAAGCCGCAGGGCTTCCGCCGAGAGCTTCTTCCGCCGGCGCTTGTGGCGCGCGCAGAAATGATTCAGGAACGTCTCGGCCAACAGCGGAATGTCTTCCGCTCGCTCGCGCAGCGGCGGGATGTGGACGGGCAGTACCTGGAGCCGATAGAACAGATCCTCACGGAAGCGCCCGGCCTGGACGGCCGCCTGCAGGTCTTTGTTGGTCGCGGCAATGACCCGGACGTTGACGCGCATCAACTCCGCGCCCCCCACCATGCGGAAGGTGCCATCCTCCAGCACCCGCAGCAGGTCGCCCTGGCCTTTGGGTGAGAGGTCGCCAATCTCGTCCAGGAACAGGGTGCCGCCGTCGGCCAATTGGAAGCGGCCTGGTTTGGTCGCGATCGCCCCGGTAAACGCCCCTTTGAGGTGCCCGAACAGCTCGGCCTCCAGCAACGGTTCGGGCAAGGCGGCGCAGTTGACCGACACAAAGGGTCTGGCGTGGCGTGGGCTTTTGAGGTGGAGCGAGCGGGCGACGATCTCCTTGCCCGTCCCGCTCTCCCCTTCGATGAGCACCGTGGCATCGGTCTGCGCCAGATCATCCAGTTGTTGCACGATGGCCCGCATGCTCTCGCTCTGGCCCACGAGGGGACTGGGCTCCGAGCGCTTGCGCAGGCGCAGGCGCAGCTCGTGGTTCTCGGCCACGAGGGCCTGGACTTCCAGGGCTTTGAGGACCAGGGAGCGCAGGCGCTGCAAGTCAAGCGGCTTGGTCAGGTAATCGAACGCCCCGTCCTTCATCGCCTGCACCGCGTGCTCGACCGTGCCGTAGGCGGTCATCAGAATCACCATGGTGTCCGGGCTCCGGGCTTGCACTTGGCGGAACAGCTCCAGCCCGTCCAAGCCAGGCATCTTGACGTCGGTGAGGATGAGGTTGTAGAGCCGGCCTTGGGCCAACTGGAGCGCCGTCGGCCCGTCGTTAGCCGCATCGACCGCGTAGCCCTCGCGCCGGAGTGACTCCTGCACCCCGGCGCAGAGGCCCCGTTCATCGTCCACCACGAGAATATTGATCTTGGACTTATCCATGGGCGGGGGTGGGTGGCCGTAAGGGGAGGCGCACGGTGAAGACCGCGCCGCCGGCCGGGGCGTTCGCGGCGGTGAGGCTGCCTCGGTGGGCGATGACGATCTGTTGGGCGATCCAGAGCCCAATGCCGCTGCCTTCGGCCTTCGTCGTATAGTACGGCTCGAAAATGGTGGCGACCTTGTCCGGCGGCACCCCGGGACCGGTGTCCCGCACCTCGATCACCAGCTCGGCTTCCTCGGCGCGCGCCTGCAGCTCGACCCGTCCCGTCGCCCCAACGGCTTGCAGGGCGTTGATCGCTAGGTTCAGAAAGCACTGAATAAGCTGGTCCGCATCCGCGCTGAGCAAGGGCAGGTCTGGAACCACGTCGGTTATGATCGTGATCCGCCGCGCCGCCGCCTCCGGCTGCAACAACTGCGCCACATGGCGCAGCGCGTCCCCGATCGCCACCGGCGCGAGGTCCACGGACGAGGGCCCGGCCAGCCGGAGGAATTGGCGGACAATGTTCTCCAAGCGGTGCAGCTCGCCATGAATGATCTCCAGCCTGCCCGCCAGCTTCCGCCGGATCGCCGGGTCCAGCGCCCCCAAGTCTTCCTCGAGCAACTGAACGTGCACGTCCAACGAACTGAGGGGGTTACGAATCTCGTGCGCCAGCCGCGCCAGCAGCCGCGAGAGCAACAACTGCTTCTCCGAAGCGGCCAAGCGGCTCACGTCTTGCCCCAAAGCTCTGGACAGAATCTGTTCCACGGCTGCGCACTTTAGCCCGGCGCGGACGCTTTGCCACTCCCAACTTAACCCGGGCGGGCGGACACGTGGACCGTGGTGCTCAGACGGGAGGAACAGGAGCAACAGGATGGACGCCCGAGAGAGCCGCGGCTGCGGGGACTCCGGGGCGGTGGTTGGCCATTGGCCGCGCCGGTCAGACGCGGTGCCTCGCCGAGGGCGCGGATCCCTCACGGCG
>JAJXTA010000540.1 GCA_021784265.1 bacterium
CGCCTCGGACGCGGAATTCGTGGTGAAACCGTTTCTCGCCGGCCAAGGGGTGAACCGGCTGACGCGCTTGGTCCTCACCCACGGCGACAGCCGGCACGTCGGCGGGGTGGCGTTGATCGCCAGCGAATTTTCGTTGGGCGCCCTGGTGGTGAGTCCCGCGCCGCAGCGGTCCCCGATCTACCGGCGGGTGGTGGCCGAGTGGCGGCGCGCACGCCGTCCCTGCCTCGTCCTCGCACCCGGCGCCCAGCTTGGAGGTTGGCACGTGTTATACCCGACGGCCACGGACCGTTTCCCTCAGGCCGACGACTCGGCCTTGGTCCTCCGCGGCTCGGTTGCCGGGGTCCAGGTCCTGCTCCTGTCGGACCTCGGTCGCGCCGGTCAAACCGCCTTGCTGAAGCGGGGCGAGGACGTGCGGGCCGACATCGTAGTCACGGGCCTGCCGGGCCGGAGCGAGCCGTTGGCCGCGGCGTTGCTCGACGCCGTCGCGCCGAGCCTCGTGGTCGTTAATGACGCGGAATCCCCGCTCGCGGAAAGGGCGACCCCGGTGTTGCGCCAGCGGTTGGCGGCCCGGGGGATCCCGGCGGTCTATACGAGCGAGGCCAGGAGCGTCACGCTCACCTTGCGCGCCGGGGCGTGGGAGCTGCGCGGCATGGCGGGACAGCGACTGCGTGGCCGAGCGCGGGTGGGTCGTGACTTGCCCCGCGACGGGGCCGGCGGCTAACGTTGGACATTGGCCAGCCACCCGGAGAGTAAGGCTCCGCCGGGGCTGGCGCCTGATGGCTTTGCGCTCCAAGTTGCCGTGGCACGGACTGTTCTTCCTGTCCGGGGCCTGCGGCTTGGCCTGCCAAGTGGTGTGGACCCGGTGGTTTGCGCTGGGATTGGGACATGAGATGACCGCGGTCCTGGCCGTGGTGGGGGCGTTTTTTGGCGGGCTCGCGCTGGGGGCGTGGGCGGTGGACGGCCCGGTGAGCCGGAGTCACCGCCCGGGTGTCTGGTACGGGCGGCTCTGCATCGGCATCGGCCTGTGGGGCGCGGCCACGGCCTGGTTGATCCCGTGGGTGAACGAGGTGGCGCTCGGCTGGACGGGGTTGTTGCCGTCGCCATTGCGGGAGTGGACGATCGCGTTCGGTTTGCCGTTCGTCACGCTATTGCCCGCAACGGCGGCGATGGGGGCGACGCTCCCCGCGGTGGAGCGTTGCACCAGCGCGCTGCCTGGGGCAGGGGGCAGTGTGGCTACCCTCTACGCCGCCAACACGCTGGGCGCCGTGGTGGGGACGTTGGCGGCGGCGTTCCTGGTGTTGCCGACCCTGGGCCTCCGGCTGGGGCTGCTCGTGTTCGTGGCGCTGAATCTGGCGACGGGGGTGGCGGCCTTGATCCTGGCGCGCGGGGCGGGTCTGGGGGCCGAGTCGGGGGTAAAGGGTCCCCGCGCGGCCACATCACCAGAGGTGTCCGGGGCAAGAGCCCGCAGGCCCTCGCGGCGCCGGCTCGAGGTCACCGCGACGCCGATCCAGGGGGCCGAACTGGGGCCGGTGCGGCTGGGGATCACGGCGTTTTGCGCCGGGGCGCTGGGGATCGGCTACGAGGTCGTGGGGGTGCGGGTGCTGAGCCAAGTGCTCGAGGGCACGGTCTATACCTTCGCCGCCACGTTGGCGGTGTATCTGCTGGGCACTTCGCTGGGCGCGTGGTGGTACCCGCGCCTGGCCCGCGGCCGGGCGGCGCGGACCTTGTTAGCGTGGCTTCTGGCAGGGTTGAGCTTGGCTTGCTTGCTCGGGGTCTGGATGCTGCGGCTGGCCTCGGTGCTCTACGCCGGCGTCCGGCAGGCCGGTCTGGACAGCGGCGCCGGTGTTTGGTTCGGCGAGGTGACGATGGCGGCGTTGGTGTTCGCGCCGCCGACAGTCTTCATGGGCGCTGTCTTCAGCCTGGTGGCGGCGACCGCCCGCGGGCCGGAGGGCGGGGTAGGCAGGGTGCTCGGCCTGAACACCTTGGGTGGGGCGCTCGCGCCTTGGTGTTTCGGGGTGTGTCTATTGCCCGTTGTGGGCGCGAAATGGACCCTGGCGCTCCTGGCGCTGGCGTATTTGGCGCTCCTGCCGCAAGCGGCGCGGGGCCTGGAATGGGTCGCCGCGCTCGCCGTGATGGGGGCGCTGACCCTGCCGGCCGACCTGCGCTTCGTGCCCCTCATCCCGGGCGAGTACCTGGCCGCCTACCGGGCCGGGATTATGGGCTCGGCGGCGGTGATCGGGGACGCGCGGGGCCAACGGGCGTTGCGGGTCGATGGGCGCTTCGGCATGGGCGGCACGGCCTCCGCCTTTGCCGAGCGCCGCCAAGCCCTGATCCCGCTCTTGCTCCATCCCCAGCCGCGGCGGGCGTTGTTCTTGGGGGTCGGCACCGGGATCACCTTCGGCGCCGCCGCCGCGGACCCGGGGCTTGCGGCCGAAGGGGTCGAGCTGATGCCGGAGATCGTCCAAGTGATGCCGCTGTTCGACGGGTTCAACGCCCGGACGAATTGGGGCGCCCGGCTCCGGCTGGTGGTGGCTGATGCGCGCCGGTTCGCGCGGGTCGAGACCAACCGCTATGACGTGATCGTGGCCGAGTTGTTCCATCCCGCCCGGGACGGGGCCGGCACGCTCTATACCCGGGAGCACTTTGCCGCCGTGCGGGAACGGCTGGCGCCGGGGGGGCTGTTCTGTCAATGGCTGCCGCTCTATCAATTGGATGAAGGGACCTTGCGAGTGATCGTGCGGACCTTCTTAACCGTCTTTCCGCAGGGCCAAGGCTACTGGTTGCGATTCAACTTGGACACGCCGGTCCTGGGCTTGGTCGGGACGCTCACCCCCCGCCATTATCCCGCGGACTGGTTCCCGGCGCGCGCCGGGTCAGGGGCCTGGCGTGAGGCCGTGCGGGCCGCGGATTTGAGCGATGCGCCCCAGTTGTTCGGCTGCCTGGCGGCGGATGCGGACGGGTTGCGCCGCTTCGCGCGCGGCGCCGCGTTGAACACCGACGTGCGGCAGGTGGTCACGTTTGGCGCGCCGCGGTTCTTTGACGAGGCCCACCTGACCTCCTATGGGCGACTGTTCGCGTTGCTGGACCGAGCGACGCCGGATCCGACGGGACTCTTCGTGCCCGGGCCGGACGGCGAGGCGTTGGCGCGTCGGGTGAAGAAGTTCATCGCCGCGCGCGACACCTACCTGCATGGCCTGCGGGCACAAGCGGAGGGGGATCTGCCGCGCGGACTCGCGGCCTTCCTGGAGAGCGCCGGAATCAGCGAGGATTTCTCGACCGGCTACGCCCAGTGCCTGGCGCTGGCCGTGCAGGAATCACGCCGCCACCCGGCGGCGGCGCGGGCCTTGTTGGAGCGGTTGGCCGAGCTGCAACCGGACCGCCCGGTGGCGCGGGAACTGTTGGACCGCCTGTTCAAGTAACACAGGGCCGCGGTCGCAGCGGCGGGCTCGCGCGGCTCGTTGTAGCGCCGGCTTCCAGCCGGCCGACCGGTGTGCGGTCGTGCGTTTGGCGGATTGGAAATCCGCGACACAGCAGACTGGAAGTCTGCGCTACAGTTCGCGTGCTGGC
>JAJXTA010000541.1 GCA_021784265.1 bacterium
GGCATGGCCTATGCCTACCTCACCGCGCTCAAAGAAATCCTGGTCTATGGCGGCGTCAGCGACTGCGACATGGAGAAGGGGATGGTGCGGTGTGACGTCAACGTGAGCGTGCGGCCCCGAGGCCAAAAGGAGCTGGGCGCCAAGATCGAGATCAAGAACATGAACAGCTTCAGCGGCGTGCGGCGGGCGCTGGAGTACGAGATCGCCCGCCAGATCGCCGTGCGGCAAGGCGGGGGAGAGCTCCGCCAGGAAACCCGCCGGTGGGATGACGACGCCGGGGTGACCGAGCCGATGCGGACCAAGGAGCAGGCCCATGATTATCGCTACTTCCCCGAGCCGGACCTGGTGCCGTTTGCGCCGACGCCCGCCTGGCTGGCGGAGGTGCGCCAGCGCGTGGTCGAGCTCCCGTTGGCGCGCAAGCAACGGTTCCTGCGCGACTACCAGCTCCCCGCCTCCGACGCCGAGACGTTTGTGCGCGATGTCGCTCTGGGCGATTACTTCGAGGGGCTAGCGCGAGGGGCGGCCAACCCCAAGAGCCTCGCCAACTGGGTCATCAACAACCTGCGCGCCCGCCTGGCCGAAACCCAACTCGCCCTGGCGCGGTTAAGGTTTCAGCCCGCCGATTTGCGCGCCTTGGTGGCGTTAGTGGACACCGGGAAGCTGAGTGGGCGGATGGCCCAGGAGGTCTTTGTGGCGATGTTTGATTCCGGCGCCTCGCCGGACGCGATTGTGGCCCAGCGGGGCCTGGTCCAAGTGAGCGATGCTGGGGCCCTGGAGCGCTTCTGCGAGGAGGCCCTCGCCGCCAACCCCCGGAGCGTGGCCGATTACCGGGCGGGCAAGGCCGCGGCGCTGAACTTCCTCAAGGGCCAGGTGATGAAGCTGAGCAAGGGTAAAGCCAACCCGGCGCTGGTGGGCACCATCTTGGAGAACAAGTTGCGCGGCTAGTCCTGCCGCCGAATCCCGCGGCGCGCGCCGGAACGAACTACGCGGCGGCCTTGGCCGCCTCCTTCTTCCACTTCCGCTTGGGCGCCTTGACGACCAAGCCCTTCTTGAGGGCGCTGGCCGCGACGCGGATGTAGCGGACCTCGCCCTCGACGACGGCTTTGACCCGCTGAAGGTTGGGCAGGAAGCGGCGTTTGGTGATGGCGGTAACGTGCGTGCCGATGCCGCCCTGCTTCTTGGGCTTGCCACTGCGCCAGATGATGCTGCCCTTCATCGGGCGTTTGCCGGTCAATTCACAAATTCGAGCCATAATGCGCTGGTTCCTAAATCAGGAGCGGAGACCGTAGCAAGCGCCACCGGGGTGGCGCAAGCGCAATTTCAGCGCAAACGGATTGCCTTTTGGCGGCGCTATGGGATAGTGGGCGTTAATGCCAGTCACCAGCCAGCCTGCTCACGGGTGCTTGTCCCGAGGCAGGAGAGCGCTTGGGGCGCGGTGGTGGGGCGGCGTCGTTAGCCTGACGGCGGCACTCCTGGCTGGGGTCGCCAGCCGCGGGGCCGAGGATGCCACCAACGTCGTCTATCAATCGCCGGGCACACTCAGAATGGCGGCCCGTTTGGAGCAGATCGCCCGGGAGAGCCAACCGCTGCGCCAACCCTTCATGAACCACGAGCGGGCCGACATCCTCGGGCGGGAACTGGCCCGCGCCCGCGCCACCCCGGCCCTCGCCCACGACGTGCCGCGCCGCTTTGGCTTGATGTGGAAGTATGCCCTGGAACTCCTCAACTCCGGCCAGAACGAGGCCGCCATCACCCAGTTCGGCGAGATCGAGCGCTTCTTAACGACCAATCAGGTCTATGGCCGCGTGCAAAAGACCTGGGTGCGCGACAACCTGGCCGTGGCCTATCTGCGGGTGGGGGAGCTGGACAACTGCCTGGCCAACCACAACAGCCAATCCTGCCTGGCCCCCATCGAGGGGGCGGGGGTCCACCGCCTCCAACGCGGCTCGCGCGGCGCGGTGCGGGTGCTGACCGAGCAGTTGACGGAGTTCCCCGAGGACCTCGAGGGCCGCTGGCTGCTGAACATGGCGTACATGACCCTCGGGGAATACCCGGATAAGGTCCCCGCCGCGTGGCTGATTCCGCCCAAGGCGTTCGCCTCCGACTACCCTCTGAAGCGGTTTCCCGAGGTGGCCGGCGCCGTGGGCCTGGAGGTCAACGGCCACGCTGGCGGGGTGATCCTGGATGACTTCGACGGCGACGGGAACCTGGACGTGGTGATCTCCGGCCAGGGGTTGCGTGACCAGGTGCGCTACTTCCACAACAACGCCGATGGCACCTTCACCGAGCGGACGCGCCAAGCGGGGCTACTCGGAGAGGTTAGCGGCTTGAATATTCTCCAAGCCGACTACAACAACGACGGCCACCTGGACTTCCTGATCCTGCGCGGCGCCTGGCTCGGGCCGGAAGGCCATCACCCCCTCTCGCTCCTGCGCAATAACGGCAACGGCACCTTCGACGACGTCACCGAGGCGGCCGGTTTGCTCCGCTTCCACCCGACCCAGACCGCCGTCTGGTTCGACTTCAACGGCGATGGCTGGCTCGACCTGTTCGTGGGCAATGAGACCAACGAGAAGGACTTGCCCCAACCCTGCGAGTTGTTCCGCAACAACGGGGATGGCACCTTCACCGAATGCGCCGCCAGCGCGGGCGTCGCCTACGTCGGGTTCGTCAAAGCCGTGGCCTGCGGCGACTTCAACAACGACGGCCGCCCCGACCTCTATTTGTCGGTGCGCCATGCGCCCAATGTCCTGTTCCGCAACGACGGCCCGCTGCACCCCGAATTGGGCGCCAAGAGCGACTGGAAGTTCACCGACGTCGCGGCGCAGGCCGGGGTGACGCAACCGACCAACAGCTTCCCCGCCTGGTTTTGGGATTATGACAACGACGGGTGGCCCGACCTCTTCGTCTGTAGCTACTACGTCCGGGACGTCGGTGACATCGCGGCAGATTACCTCGGATTGCCGCACCAAGCGGAACTGCCCCGGCTCTACCACAACAACCACGACGGGACCTTTACCGACGTGACCCATGCCGCCCATCTGGACCACGTGCTGCTGGCGATGGGCAGCAACTTTGGCGACCTGGATAACGACGGGTTCCTCGACTTCTACCTCGGCACGGGCGACCCGGACCTCAGCACCCTGATCCCCAACCGGATGTACCGCAACGCCAACGGAAACTACTTCCAGGACGTCACCACCGCCGGCGGCTTCGGACATCTGCAAAAGGGGCATGGCGTCGCCTTCGGCGACATCGACAACGATGGCGACCAGGACGTGTTCGAGGTCATGGGCGGGGCGTACGATTCGGATACCGCCTTCAGCGTCCTCTACGAGAACCCCGGCTTCGGTAACCACTGGATCACGCTCCGGTTGGAAGGGGTCAAGTCCAATCGCTCCGCCATCGGCGCCCGGATCCACGTGCGGATCAAGGAAGACCAGGGCGAACGGGACATCTGCCGGACGGTCAGTTCGGGGGGGAGCTTTGGGTGCTCGCCCTTGCGGCAGGAGATCGGCTTGGGGCAGGCCCGCGCCCTCGAATCGGTGGAAATCACCTGGCCGGCG
>JAJXTA010000542.1 GCA_021784265.1 bacterium
CTGCTCCGCGTCCTCGGGGAGCGGACCTTCGAGCGCGTCGGCTCCAACAAAACCCTCGCCACCGACGTGCGGTTGATCGCGGCCACCAACAAACATCTGGCGAACCAGGTCAAAGCCGGGGTGTTCCGCGAAGACCTCTACTTCCGGCTCCGCGTCGTCGAGCTGTGGCTGCCGCCGCTGCGCGAACGGGTGGGGGACGTGCCTCTCTTGGCCCTGCATTTCCTGCGTGAGGTGGCCAAGGAATATGGAAAATCGGTGAACGATTTCGCCCTCGACGCACTCCAAGCGCTGGTGAAGTACCATTGGCCGGCCAATGTGCGGGAATTGCGCAATGCGATCGAGGGTGCCGTCGCCCTCTGTCGCGGGGACACCATCACCGTCCGGGACTTGCCCCCCAGTGTGCGCGGCGAGTTCACGCCGGAGGCCGGGCCAACTCCGCCCACCGCCGCCCAGAACCCCGGCGTCACCCTCCAAGAGGCGGAGAAACAGCTCATCCTCCGCGCCCTCCGCGAAACCGACGGCAACCGGACGCTCACCGCGCGCAAGGTCGGGATCAGCCGCCGCACCTTGCTCCGCCGGCTGCACGAATACCACCTGGAGGGAGCATGATCGGCGTTCAAGAGCTGATTCACAAGCTGGAGCTGGGGGCTTGGGCGCGCCCCCTCAAGGTCCTCACGGCGCTGCTGGGAGTCCTCGCCTTCACCGTGTGGTACGACTTCCACGAATACCGGAATTTCGCCGCCCCCGAGGCCATGGAGGCGGCGCAGTTGGGCCGCAACTTGGCGGCGGGCAAGGGCTTCGTGACCGAGTGCGTCCGCCCCTTGACGATCCATCTGGTCGAGAAACAGCAGGGGGTCGAAGCCCGGCTCTCCCATCGCCCGCACCCCGATTTGGCCAATCCCCCCGTCTATCCGTTACTCCTGGCCGGCTTGATGAAGGTCCTCCCCTTCGACTACCAGACGGGCGAGAACTTCTTGCGCTACCAACCGGAGGTCCTGATCGCCATCCTCAACCAGGCCCTATTTTTCCTCATGGTTTGGCTGGTCTTCCGGCTGGCGCGGCGGCTCTTCGACGGGTGGGTCGCGTTGGTCACCGCCGTGGTCCTGCTTGGGTGTGACACCCTCTGGCGCTTTAGCGTCTCGGGTCTCTCGACCATGCTCCTGTTGGTGATCTGGACCGCGCTGGTTTGGGTCTTGGTCCGGCTCGAGCAGGGGGTGCGGGAGGGGCAGGCCAGCCCCACGCGGCTGGTGGTTTGGGCCCTGGTCGCCGGGGCCTTGGTGGGGTTGGGCGGGTTGACCCGTTACGCCTTTGCCTGGGTGTTGGCGCCGGTCCTGGTCTTCGGCGCGCTCTACTGGGGGCCGCGGCGGGGCGCCTTGTGCGGGTGTGTCGTGTTGACGTTCCTGGTGCTCATGACTCCTTGGCTGGCAAGGAATTACACCGTGAGCGGGACCCTCTTTGGCGTGCCGGGCTTCGCGTTGTACCAGGAGACGCCCACCTTCCCCGGCAATCGGCTGGAACGATCCTTGGACCCGGACCTCAGCCAGATCGAACTGCAGGATTTCCTCCGCAAGTTGTTCGTGAATGGCGCCCAGATCGTGCGGGAGGGGCTCCCCCGGCTGGGCGGGAGCTGGGTGAGCGCCTTCTTCCTGGTCGGCTTGATGTTGCCCTTCCGCAACCCGGCGCTGAGCCGGCTGCGGGTGTTCCTCCTGCTGAGCCTGTTGGTTCTGGGCGTCGTGCAGGCGCTGGGCCACACCCATCTGTCGGCCGATGCGCCGGAGTTCAACAGTGAGAACTTGCTGGTGCTGCTGGCCCCCTTGGTCTTTCTGTTCGGGGTCGGGTTGTTTTTCCTGCTGTTGGACCAATTGGCCTTGCCGGTGCCGGAGCTGCGTTGGGGCGCCATTGGGTTCTTCACGCTGGTCGGCTGCGGGTCTCTCCTCTTCGCCCTCCTGCCCCCACGCACGATTCCCATCGTCTATCCCCCGTACTTGCCTCCCTGGATTCGGGAGTCGGCTCAGTTCCTGCGGCCCAACGAGTTGATGATGAGCGACATGCCTTGGGCGGTGGCGTGGTACGGCGACCGGACCTGCGTTTGGACCACCCTGGATACGGATCGGGCCTTTTTCACCATTAACGACGAGCACAAGACGATTTCGGCCCTCTATTTAACCGCGATGACGCTCAACGGGCGGCTGCTGACCGAGTTGTTCGACGACCCGGACTGGCGCTGGGGGCGGTTTGCCATGAACATCCTCCAACAACACAGCAGCGTGCCCAACGGATTCCCGCTCCAAAGCGCCTGGGCCCGCTATATTCCCAACCAATTGCTGCTGTGCGATTGGCCGCGGTGGCGGGGCCGGGCGCGGTGAGGGGAAAGAATTGTGCTTTTATGATAAGATTTCTGTTTGACAAGGGCTGGCATCTGCCGTAAAACAAGGGCACTTTTCGATCAAGATGTGTACATGGGCCAGTCAGCCGATTTAAGGAAACAATTAGTTCTATGAAGAGATTACTTACCTGTGCCGGTCTCGCCGCGGTGGGCGCGGCCAGTGTTCACGCGCAGTTCGTCGGTGACGCGGGGGTGCAAAAGCCCTGGAATGTCACGGCCAAACTGCGGGGGTTCTACGATGACAACTACGCCACTCTGCCCTCCCCAATCAAGGTGGGCAGCTACGGCACGGAATTCGATCTCAACCCGCGCTACACCTTCCAGCACGAGAACACCACCGTCGAAGCCAGCTACGACTACGACGGCCTGTTCTACGCCGACCGGCCCCGGGGCAACCTGGACAGTAACCACACCGGCCAGTTGACGTTGAAGCAGGCCTTTAGCGATCGGATTAAACTCGATGCGGGTGACACCTTCGTCTATTCCGACCAGCCCTTCTTGATCGACCCGTCGGCTCCGGCGAATACCTTCCGGGCCGTCGCCAGCGCCTACCACAACACCGCCAATATGGGCCTGACCGTCAAGCTCACGGATACCTTGAGCTCCCGGCTGGGTTACTCCAACGACATCTACGACTACGTCAACAGCGGCCCGGGCAGCTTCTCCGCCTTGTTGGACCGCATGGATCAGGTAGTCTCCGGCGACCTGCGCTATCAGCTCAGCGAGCGGACCACCGCGTTGGTGGGCTACCAGTACGAGCGGGTGGATCAGACCAGCCATGATTTCCTGTTCGACCCCAGCGCCTACCAGGCCCTCGGCTTCAATCCGAGCGTGGCGGACCCGACCGCGCGGATCCGCGACAGCTACGCCCACTACGTCTATGCCGGCGTGGACGAGAGTTTCACCACCCGCCTGACTGCTCAGGCGCGCGTGGGGGCCGAGTACATCGACTTCCCCAATGCCTCGACCGCCTACCTGGGCAATACCGGCGTCCGGAGCCACTACCTGGATCCTTACGCCGACGGCAGCATGAGCTACCAGTACGGCGAGGGGAGCAAAGTGACGTTGGGGGTCCGACATGCCAGCAACCAGACCTACGTCGGCCTGCTGGGCGTCGGCCAGACCAGCACCCTCGACGTGGCGGCCACCACCGTCTATGGGTCGATCACCCAG
>JAJXTA010000543.1 GCA_021784265.1 bacterium
CGACCCGGAGGGGGGGTGGGCGTTGCGGGCCGCGGCGGACCACGGCCTGGGGCAAACCAACCAGGAACGAGCCGATCTGACCCAGTTGGCCACCCTGGACGCGGACGGGACAGACGTGTTCCTGCGCCTCATGGAGCTGGACGCGGCGCGGGCGGATTGGGCCGGGGTCAGGGAGAACGCCCGCCGGTTTCTGGCCGTCAACCCGTTGGTGCCGCAGCCCTACCGGTATTTGGCGCGGGCCGACGAGGCCCGCGGCGAGGCCCTCGCGGCCATCGACGCCTATCGCCACCTGCTCCTGCTCTCGCCCCCCGACCCGGCGGTGCTCCACTACGGCCTGGCCCGGCTCCTGCGCCAGCAGGGCGACCTCGCCGCCGCCAAACGCCAAACCCTCCAAGCCTTGGAAGAAGCCCCTCGCTTCCGGGAGGCGCAGCGGTTACTATTGGAGATGAACACCGCGTCGCCCGCTCCCGCCCCCGGCGGCACGAGCCCGGCGGTCACCACCCCCAACCCTCCCCGGCGATGAAGCGTTGCCTCCTCTGGTCCCTCCTGGCGCTGACCCTGCTGGCCGTGTGGTCCCCCGCGCAGGGCTGGCGCCGCCGTTCCTCCGCCGATGGCATCATCTACACCGAGGAAGGGGTGCCCGTGAACGAGTTCACCGTCAAGACCGCCCGCGAGATCGCCGAGCACAGCACCGAAACCCCCAACTGGACCAACGCCCCTGGCTTCGGCCGCGACGGCTTCACCTTCGTCCGCCTGATCCGCGACCGCAACCCGTCCGACTCCCCCACGGCGGGCAGTTGGATCACCGACTTCCCGGACAGCGACCTGAACTTGTCTTATCGTCTGCATCAGATGACCTCCCTCATGGTCAGCCCCGACGGCCGCACCCTCCGGCTCACCGACCCTGATCTCTGGAATTATCCCTGGATCTACACGGTCGAGCCGGGGGCGCTCCTGCTCCGCCCCGAGGAAGTCCCCATCCTGCGGCGCTATCTGCTCAACGGCGGGGTGCTCATGGTGGACGACTTCTGGGGCGAGTGGCAGTGGAAGGCCTTCGCTCGCGAGATGAAGCGCGTCCTCCCGGAGCGGGAGCTCGTGGACCTGCCCCTGGACCACCCGATCTTCCACTGCGTCTTTGACCTCCCGGGCCCGCTCAACCGCCTTCAAACCCCCAATTACCGCCAAGGGATTAACAGCCAATACGACGGCGTGACCTGGGAGCGTCACCCCCGGGAAGGCCAAGGGCGCGGTTACGGCTACCGGTGGGACCGCAGCGGCTGGGAGGAATGCAAGGACATGCACGTACGGGCGATCCTCGACGACCAGGGCCGCATCATGGTCATCGCGACCCACAACTGCGACAACGGCGACGGCTGGGAACGCGAGGGTGAGAGCGATTACTTCTTCCATAATTTTTCCGAAAAGCGGGCCTTTCCCTTGGGCATCAACATCATCTACTACGTGATGACCCACTGACCCTTCTCACCATGGAACCTCCCACTTCATCTCTCCCCGACGAACGCGCGCTGGTCGAACGGCTCCTGGCCAGCCGCACCCAGGTCGAAGCCGAGCTGGCCAAGGTGATTGTCGGCCAGCGGGAAGTGATCGAACAGCTCCTGATCGCGCTGCTGGCCGGCGGCCATTGTCTCATCACCGGGGCGCCCGGCCTGGCCAAGACCCTCTTGGTCAAATCCATCGCCCAAGTCTTCCATCTCCAGTTCCGGCGCATCCAGTTCACGCCGGACCTGATGCCGGCGGACATCACCGGCACCGAGCTGTTGCAGGAGACGGGCGAGGAACGCCGGCTGGTCTTCGTCCCCGGCCCGGTCTTTGCCAACATGATCCTGGCCGATGAGATCAACCGCACCCCGCCCAAGACCCAGGCGGCCTTGCTGGAGGCGATGCAGGAACACCAGGTCACCGCCGCCGGCGTGCGCCACGCCTTGCCCGAGCCCTTCTTCGTCCTGGCCACGCAGAACCCCATCGAGATGGAAGGCACCTATCCCCTCCCGGAGGCGCAATTGGACCGGTTCATGTTCAACGTCGTCATCGGCTACCTCCCCGAGGATCAAGAGGTCGAGGTGGTGACCCGGACCACGGCGCGAACCCCCGCCCCCATCACCCCGCTGTTCACCGGGGAGGACGTGCTCCGCTTTCACGAGACGGTCCGCAAGGTCCCGATCGCCCAGGACGTGGTCCGCTATGCCGTACGGCTGGCCGCCGCCTCACGTCCGCGGCAGCCGGGCACGCTGGACTTTGTCAACGAATGGGTGAACTGGGGTGCGGGGCTGCGGGCCGGGCAGTATCTGGTGCTCGGAGCCAAAGTGCGGGCCCTGCTGCAAGGCCGGGCGCATGTCACCCTCGAGGACATCCGGGCGCTGGCCCTGCCCACCCTGCGCCATCGCATTCTGCTCAATTACCGGGCCGAGGCCGAAGGGGTCACCGTCGAGAGCGTCATCGAGCGGCTGGCGGACGCCCTGCCCAATCCGCTCGTGGGGGCAACGGCGTGAGCGGCCCGCCCGAGGTCTTCCGCGGTTGCCAACCCGGACCGCACCGTCGTGGGGCCGCGGGCCAACCCACCACCTGACCCGCCCCACCGCCTGACGCTATGCCGCTGGCTGGACTGCGACGATTCTGGGCTCGTGACGATCCGGGGCCAGCGCCCCAGACGGCCAGACCGGCGGGGCCCGGCCGCTGGGCCCCCGGGTTGATTGATCCCCAGACCCTGATGGCCATCAAGAACCTCGAGCTGCGCGCCCGGGTGGTCGTCGAAGGTTTCTGGCACGGACTCCACCGGAGCCCGTTTCATGGCTTCTCGGTCGAGTTCACGGAGTATCGCCAATACTCACCGGGCGATGACCCGCGTTACCTGGACTGGAAACTTTACGCCCGCAGCGACCGGTACTACCTCAAGAAGTTCGAAGACGAGACCAACCTCCGTTGCTACTTGCTGGCCGATCAAAGCCGGTCGATGAGCTACGGCTCCCGCGGTTACGCCAAGGCGGAGTATGCCAACACCCTGCTGGCAACGCTGGCCTATTTCCTCTATCTGCAAGGAGACGCGGTCGGCCTGCTGACCTTTGATGAGGCCATCCGCGACTACCTCCCGGCGCGCCATCGCCCGGGCCACCTGCGCCACCTTCTCCACCAGTTGGACCAGCCGGCGGCGGGGCGCGCCACGGACTTGGCGGCCCCACTCCATCGCATCGTGCAAGTGGTCAAACGCCGGGCGTTGCTGGTCCTGGTCTCGGACCTCCTGGCGCCCCTGGCCACGTTAGAAAAAGACCTCGCCATGCTCAGCGCCTGTGGGCACGACGTGCTGCTCTTCCATGTCCTGGACCCGGCGGAAATCGCCTTTGCGTTCGAGAAAGCGGTGATGTTCCACGACGTGGAAACCAGCCGCTCCCTCTTCATCGACCCCGCCACGGCGCGCAAAGGCTATCTCCAGCGATTGGCCGCCCACAACCAACGCATCCAGACCGCCTGCCAGCGCCTGGGAATCGGTTACCGCCGGTTCGAGACCGACCGCCCGCTAGAATTGGCCCTCTTC
>JAJXTA010000544.1 GCA_021784265.1 bacterium
CCGCGGGCCACGAACTACGAAGACGTCGCCGGCCATCAGCGGCCAGGACTCCTTGCCCACCACGTGCCAGCCACGGCCCCCCACAATGATCACGATCTCCGAAAACTCGTGGCGGTGGGCGCCGAAGGGTGCCTGAGGGTCGCGCCGCTCGACGGCGATGGGAAAACCGTCGGGATGAAACCAATCGCGCGTCTTGAGCGTGGGGAACATTACCGTGGGTCAGGCGGCAGATTAGGTTCCTGGGCGGCGGGTGGCAACCGTGGAGGGGTCAGGGCTGCCAGCGGAGCCGGAAGAGGTCCGCCGTGGCGGCCGTGGCGGTGGTCACGACCTGCTCGGCCCCCTGAGTGAGGATGGTGCCCACCACCGGCCGCCACTGCGGCAGGCCGGTCAGAGAGCCGGCGTGTTCCAGGACGCAGTGCGGCAGGCCCACGGGCCAGGCAAGCCGCACTGTCGTGGTCGTCGGCCCCCGCTGGATGTCAAGGGCGTCGCGGGCCGGGGTGAGCACCTCGATGAGGCTTGGGGCAGTCAGGCGCAGGATCAGCCGCCCCTGAGCCGCCTGGTACTGATGGGGCAACTGGAGCGCCGTCACCACGCCGTTGAGCTTCACAATCGGCGTGGTCCGGAGCCCGTTGATCAGGACGTACCACGGCCAGGCCGGCCACCCGTTGGCGCGGAAGCGGATGCCGGCGCTGGTTTCCTCCAGGTCGGTGATCGGGCCCGGGCAGTGGAGGAGCAGGCCATGATGAGGCGCCGCCCGGAACTCGTACGGCGGCGGCGCGCCGAAGAACGGGATCGCCTCGGGCAGCAGCGTGGCCGGGTTGATCGGGACCGGGTTGCGCGCCTGGGCGCGGAGATCGAAGCTGTCTGGCAGCAAGCCCTGGTAGGCCGGTTCACTGGCTGGATGCGTCTGTTGCACGCCGGCGGCGGCGATCCCTTCGGCCAGTTGGATCCAGGGGCCCGAAGTGTCCAAACGGGCCAGCCGCCGGAGGGCGTCCGCGTACACCAACCCGCACCATTGGACCGGGAGGCCGATCCAGACCGGGGCGACGAACTGGGTCGCGCCGAACACGGGGATGGTGCTATAGACCCCGACCGGCTGGGGGGTAGGCGGAGTCAGATAGACGAAGGGGAGTCCAGTCCACGCCCAATAGCGGGCTTGGTCGAGCCAATCGGCCCGGGCCGTCAGGGCGTAGCCCAGGGCGTAGGCCCGGACCAACCAAGCGCTGGCCAGAATGTCTGGCGTGTGCAAGGGCACTTCCCAGGTTTGCGCCCCGCGCGGCACGGTCGCACGAAACTTGTCCAACGCCTCGAGGAGCCGGAGCCCTTGCGCCAACAAGGCGGGATCGCCCGAAAAGGCCGCCCGCTCCAGCACGAGGACCACCGCCGCGGCCGCCAAGCCGTTGGCTTCGCGGGTTGGCGAGGTGCGGCTCAAGTCCAGGCCGTTCACCGGGGGTTGGTAGAGCACGGCGCCGTCGGGTTGAAACTGGCCCAGCGCCGCTTGGCCCTCGCTCAGGGCGGTATCCGCGTTGTCGGCCACGTAGCCATAGGCGAGGGCCTCGACGGGATAACGCACGTGCCCCACGCCGGCGGAATTGTACTGCGCCGGTGGGACGGCCGCCCGCGCGTCCCGCGCGGTGTTGGTCAAGCGCGTGCTGAGGGCGGCGTCCGGAACTTTCGCGGCCAGCCAATCCATGTAGAACGCGGCGTCGGCGGCGGGCATCGGCGTGAAGTTGGCTCCGACTGCGTGGCGGAACAGGGCGCCGACGCGGAGCTGAGAGTCGAGCCAACCATGGGCGGCCAGCGTAAAGTAATCGGTGGCGGTGTAGCCGGTGGACGGCAGCGGCGGCAGGCCGCGGCGCGCGACGTACTGCTGGACTGCGGGGACAATGGTGGCGCCCACCCCGCCGAGAATCGTCGCGCGCAGGGTCACGGGTTGGCCGGCCGCCAGAGTGGCGCCCCCGTAGGGCAGCACACTGCCGTCCTGGCGCGTCGTCGGGTCCGAGCCGGGGAAGAGCACGCCCATGAGGTGGCCGCCCGAGTGGAAGAGGCGGTCGGGGGAGTCGTGCAGGGCGGCGAGTTGGGGCTGCTGTTCCCAGGTCAGGCCGACGTAGTTGCTCCGCGCCGCCAGGGCCATCAGGGGGAAGGTGACCTTGAGGGAGTCTGGCACCTGCCGCTGCGCGGCGGGACCAACCAAGTCAGCCTCGGAACTGCTGAGCTCATTCTCGAGGTACTCGACGCCGGCAAACACCGCCTGGGTTTTGTTTGTGCCGAAGGTGCCGACGCCGGGCAGCAAGCTGAATAGCGGGAGGAAGATCACCGCGCGTGGTTGGTTGACGGTTACGCGGCTCTGGACATCGATGCCCCCGGGGATCGGGCTGGCTTGGAAGGTCTGCTGCCATTGCCACTGGCCGCCGTCCGGGTCCGCAACCGCAGCTTGGACCAGCAACGCCCCGTTGGTCAGACTCACGGTCACGGGGTTCGTCAGGGTCAGCCAATGGGTTTCCAGGCCGTTGACATAGCCGAGCATGGAGCGGTTATGCCCGATGGCCACCGGCTGGCCGTTCACCCGGACCACGAAGGCCCCCAACGCGCTCGACCCGTGGGTCAGGGAGAGGGGGCCGGACGTGACGGTCGGGGTGCCGGGCGGGAGCGCCACCGGGGTGGGCTGAGCCCACGGCGGCTCTTGGAGCACTGGTCGCAGCCCAAAGCTCAGCCGTCCCAGGACACAGCGCCCACCGCTGCCGGGCGGGTCAATGCGCAAGCGGGTCGTGGCCCAGAGCGGCGGCACGGGAACGCGCACCTCGGTCCACCCGCCGGCGGGGACGTAAAAGCGAACTGAGTTCGCCTCGGTGGGGGCCGTTTCATAGTAGAAAACCTGGCCGATGCCGCCTTCATCCGAGTTCAACCGCAACAGCAGCCAGAGCGGCTGGTTGACCGGATAGACCCGGGGCGGACCAGTGAGATAGGGGTCGTCGCCGGAAATGCTCACCACCAAGCCGTTGGTGGTCGGCTGCAAGCTGGAGATATCGTGGGCGGCCGTCCAGCCGGCAACCCCCGACGCCTGGGTGAAATCGAACGCCGGCAGCGCCTGACCCCAGGCGCACGAGACGCCGGCCGCCACCGTGATCATCCCCAGCCACACCGGGCCGCCCAACGGGCGCCGGCGGAACACCCCGCGTAAACCAATCATTAGCTCAGGTTACCCGCGCGCCGAGGGGAGCGCAATCCTGAGCTGATTCCCGGGGAGTTGCTCCGGCCGCCGCGGGTCAGTGACGGAAGTGGCGCACCCCGGTGAAGGCCATCGCCAAGCCGCGGCTGTTGGCGGCGGTGATGACGTCGGCGTCCCGCACCGAGCCCCCCGGCTGAACGGCGGCGGTCGCCCCGGCCTCCGCCGCCGCGATCAAGCCGTCGGGGAAGGGGAAGAAGGCGTCGCTGCACACCACGCTTCCTTTGAGGGAGAGACCCGCCTCGCCGGCCTTCCAGACGGCGATGCGACTGGCATCCACGCGGCTCATTTGACCCGCACCAATCCCTAACGTCCGGCAC
>JAJXTA010000545.1 GCA_021784265.1 bacterium
CCTTGCGCGGGAAATCCAGCGGCAGGGTCGCGGTCGGGAAATTCGTTGCCACCACCTGGTCCACCACCGGGAAGGCACCTAAGTCCCACTTGGCCGCGCGGACTTGTTCCATCTGCCGCAAGGCCAGGGCTTGGCCGGCCAGGGAATAGCCGCTGTACTCGGCGTAGCGGGTGCTGATGATGTACCCGTTGATCAGCCCGCCCAGGCAGAGCGCCAGGATGGCGACGCTGATGGCCGTCTCGACGAGGGTGAAGCCGCCCCGATTTGAGACAGTGGCCGGCCCGGAGTGGGACAGACCAGGCGGGCGTCCTCGGCCGCCGCGGTCCGTGCCCAGGGCCGCCCGGCGCGGGCCGCGCACGCGACGCTCTAATGGTAGTCGGATGGTCATTCGGTTGGCTCTTCTTGGAGCCGGGTACACCGCCCCAAAGCACCACGTTAATTAGTCAGCGCTAATCGCCAGCAAAAGTCAAGCCAAAGTGGAGAGACGCCGCGGCGGGTCGGGGCGGCGCGCTGTCAGGGGGGAGGGGGCGCGATTCCTTGCTCGCCATGCGCGCGCCGGTGCCGCAGAGTCGCGGGGCTGCGGGCGGAGGGGTGGAGCGGGGGCAGACGGATTAAAATGCGTGACATGGGTGCCAGGGTCGCTTATATAGTAGTTTCGATAACGTAGTGGCTATTCAATGCAAGAAATTGACGATTACCTCGACCAGGCCAAGCAACTACCGCCCGCCCCGCGGGTGCTGGCCCAACTGCTGCCCCTGCTCAACCAGCCGGACATTGACGTGAGCAAGGTGGTGGAGCTGGTGACCTACGATCCGGCCTTGACCGCCGACATCCTCCAGGCCTGCCACACGGCGGAGCAGGGGTTCGCCACCGAAGCCACGCACCTGGAGGAGGCCGTGGTGCGGCTCGGTTTCCAGCGGATCTACCGGATTGTGGCCACGGTTTGCGCCGCCACGACGCTGGGCGCCGTCAAGCCGGAGTGGGGCGTGGACAGCGGCGAGTTGTGGAAGCATTCGGTGACGGCGGCGTTCGCGGCCCAGCTTGTGGCGCGGGACCGGGAGGTGGACGAGAACCTGGTCTTCACCGCCGGTTTGCTCCACGACCTGGGCAAGGTGGTGTTGGCCGGGGCACTGGAGAGCATCTACACCAAGGTGGTCGAGGAGGCGGAAGCGGGCCAGTACTCGCTGCTGGAGACTGAGGAACGCCGCCTGGGCGTGCAACACGCCGAGGTGGGCGGGCGGCTGCTGGCCCGGTGGGCCCTGCCGCCCGAGTTGGCGGCGGCGGTGTGCTACCACCACCATCCGGCGGAGGGCGAAGCCCAGCCGGTGGCCGCTTGTGTCTGTCTGGGGGACCTGATCGCCCACTTGGTCGGCAGCCGGTGCGGGTGTGCGGCGTATTCGTTCCTGGGACCGGTGGAGGGGATGAAGCTCCTGAAGCTGCCGCATGACCGCTTGCCGTCGCTGATCACCCAAACGCTGGAGAACGTGGCGATGGTCGAGTTCCTCCTCCGGATGAACGCCTGAGGCGGGGCGCCGCGGGGCTGACCGCAACGGTTACCGGCCCGGACTCATCCCCGCGATGAGGGGACCGACGCGCGCCTGGCACAGGACCACGAGGCCCACCAGGCTCGCCAGCGCCAGGCTGGAGGGGAACACGCGGCGCAGGATGGCGCCCTCATGCCCATACCAGTTGGTGGCGGTGCTGGCCACCACCAGGCTTTGCGCATCCACCATCTTGCCCATGACTCCGCCGGTGGCATTGGCGGAGGCCATGAGTACCGGGTTCAGGCCGGTCTGGTGCGCGGTGATTTGTTGGAGGCTGCCAAAGAGGACGTTGGAAGCCGTATCGGAGCCGGTCAAGGCCACGCCGAGCCAGCCCAACAGCGTGCCGAAGAAGGGATACGCCGGGCCGGTCTTGGCCAGGGCCAGTCCCAGGGTGGCATCGGCGCCGGCATACCGGGTCACGTAACCCAGGGCCAGCATCGCCGCGATGGTGACCAGCGAATAACGGATGCGGCACATCGTGCGCCCATAGTTCCGAACTTGGTCGCGGGCGGAGTAGCCCATCATCGCTCCCGCCAGGACGGCGGCCACCAGGATGCCCGTCCCGGTGGCGGAGAGCCAGTCCAACGCATACACGGCGGGTTCGGGCGCCGCCCCACTGCGGGCCACCGGGGGCGCCCGGCACACGCGATTGTCCAGCGCCCAGACGCGGAAGCTGAGCCTGGTGCCGCCGAGAGCGGCTTGCGCGCCCGCCTGTGAGCTGGGCGCGGTCCGCTCCCCGTTCAGGAACCGCTTGACTGGGGGGAGGCCCCACGCGAACACGCAGAGACTCAAGAGGAGCCACGGCAGCCACGCCCGCGCCACAGCGGCCCAGGGCGGGGCCGGGCTGGCGCCGGCAGTCTCCGGCGCCAAGGTCCGCCCGCGCTTCGAATCGGGGCGCGGCCGCCACACCAGCAGCACCCCGCCCAGGGCGGCCGCCGAACTCGCCGCGGCGACCAAATCCACCAGCCACGGCCCATGCAGGGTGGCGACCAGGTACTGCGGCAGGGCGAAGCCCAAACCGGCCGCCAACGCCGCCGGCCAGACCCCGAGCATGCCCCGCCAGCCAGACATGGTCCAAACCAGCCAGAACGGCGTCAGGAGTGAGAAGAGCGGTAACTGTCGGCCCACCATCGCGGCCAGCTCCCGCGAATCCAGACCGGTCACCTGGCTGAGGGCGAGGATGGGCGTGCCCAGGGCGCCGTAGGCGACGGGCGCGGTGTTGGCCATCAGGGCGAGCACGGAGGACTCGAGCGGCGAGAAGCCCAGGCCAATCAGCAGGGCCGCCGCGACGGCGACCGGCGTCCCGAAGCCGGCCGCGCCCTCGAAGAAGGCTCCCAGGCAAAAGGCGATGAGGATCACTTGCAGCCGCGGGTCGGGCGCCCAAGCCCCGAGGCTGCGGCGCAACACGTCGAAGCCGCCCCGTTGCACCGTCAAGTCGTAAAGGAACATGAGGTTGAGGATGATCCAGCCGATGGGGAAGAGCCCCGTGGCGGCTCCGTAGCCGGCGGCGGCCAGGGCGGTCGAGAGCGGGAGGCGGTACACCATCCCCGCGACGGCCAAGGCTACCGCCAGCCCGGCCAGCGCGGCGACGTGGATCTTCACTCGCCCCAGCGCAATGGTCCCCAAGAGCACGGCCACCGGCACGGCGGCGGCGGCCGTGGAGAGAACGGCGTTGCCCAGCGGATCGTAATTCTGGGCCCAGACCATCGTCGCTCGGTGCGGGTCAGGGACGCGCGCTCAGGCGGCTGTCCGGACGCTCTGGCGGAGCCAGGCCAAGTAGCGGTCGGTGCCGCTGTGCAAAGCCAACACCACCAACTCCGGGGTGTCGTAGGGGTGGTGGCGGAGAATGAGCCGCTCCAACGCGGCGAGTTTCCCCCGCGTCGTCTTCATCAGGATCAGGGTTTCAGAGGCGGACTCGACTTTGCCCCGCCACCAATAGTGCGATTCGACGCCGCGCACCAAGTTGGCGCAGGCGATCAGGCGGTTCGCCAGG
>JAJXTA010000546.1 GCA_021784265.1 bacterium
AACGTCAGACCCAGCGAGGTGAGCAAGGTCGAGGCCGTCGCTTCCCAACTCAAGGAGAAGGCCGACGATAAACTCCTGGTGGATGGCCATTGCGACGAACGCGGCACCGACGAATACAACCGCGCCTTGGGCGAGCGGCGCGCCCTCTCGGTCCGCGAGTACCTCGTCCGCCTCGGCATCGACCCGGAGCGCATCCGCACCCGGAGTTGGGGCAAAGATCGCCCGGCGGACCCTGGGCACGACGAAGCCGCCTGGGCGAAGAACCGCCGCGCCGAGTTCATCCTCCTCCTGCCGGCGCCCGCCCCGAAGTAGGGCGAGCACCGGCGGCGCCACACCCGCTGGGCACCCTGGCTGGGCGGGAGGTGGCCCCGGGGTGAGGACGCGCGGCTCGAACGGCCGCTCGGCCGGCCCCCCGTGGGCGCCGGGCGCGGGCGTGGCGTTTTGAGGCTTTACTAAGCCGAACACCGGGCTTACGTTATCTCCTACAGTAAATATTTATGAATCCATTGATGGCAATGTTGGGGTTGAGCGGCGGCGAGTTGATTTTGGTCCTGGCGGTCATTCTCATCCTCTTTGGCGCGCGGCGCATTCCGGAATTCGCCAAAGGCCTGGGCCAGGGCATTAAGGAATTCAAGAAGGCCTCCCACGATCCGAGCAGCAAAGTATGAGTCCCACGTTGGCTGTCCTGGGGTTGAGCGGCGGCGAGCTGATCATGGTCTTGGCCGCGGTGCTGGTCTTGTTTGGCGCCAAGCGGATTCCCGAGTTCGCCAAGGGCTTAGGCCAGGGCATCAAGGAATTCAAGAAGGCCTCACGCGAGGTTCAGGACGAGATCCAGCGCGCCACCGAAGATACTTACAGCCCCCCGCCGCCGCCACCACCGGCCCCGGCCTCCGCCGCCCCAACCGCGCCAGCCGGCACCGTGCCGGCGACTGCCGAGAGCGGGGTGGTCCCCATCCAGTTGCCCGCCGCTCCGGCTCCCACCGGTGGGAGCACGACCCCCGCTTCGACGGTCCCTAACGCCTGACGGTCGCCGTTACCAGGTTGCGTCATGGCTGACCCGACAGACGAACCGCGTCTTGACGAGGCGGAAGAGGGGGAGGGGGGCGGGCCGGTGAAGTCGTTTCTCGAGCACCTCGAGGACCTGCGTTGGGTGCTGATCAAGAGCGGCGTCGCCACTTTGGTCGGCATGACGGTCTGTCTGCTGGCCGTCAACCGGGTGGTGATGATCCTCAAATGGCCGCTGCAACGCGCGCGCCAGATCCAGATTCACCCCGCCCAGAAGGTGGTCGTCTATGCCGGGACGAACCGGTTAACCACCTTCTACACCCACGACCATCACCTGGGGGCCCTGGACCTGGGCCCCGCCCACTCGGTGGCGATCCAACTCGAACCGATCACCAACGACGCCACCGGCACAAACCTGGTCCTCTCAGTCCACCTGGCCTCCAACCCGGGCTTGATCGAGCCCGCGGGCAAGGGGCCGGACTTGATCTTCCTGGACCCCGCCGCCCCGTTTCTCTCCTCGTTGCATCTGGCGCTCTTCGCCGGCCTGATCCTGGCGGCGCCCTTCGTCTTCTATTTCATCGGTGAATTCATCGTTCCGGCCCTCAAGATCAAAGAGAAAAAGTACTTCCTGCGCGCCTTCGGCATCGGGGTGGGCCTGTTCAGCATTGGGGTGACCTTTTGTTACTTCGTGATCATGCCCTTCGCCCTGCGCGCCGCCGAGGTGTACTCGCTCTGGATGGGGGTCGAGATGCCCGAGTGGCGGGCGGAGACCTATTTTGGCTTTGTCACCAAATTCATGTTGGGGATGGGGCTGGGTTTCGAGCTGCCGGTCGTGCTGCTGGCCCTGGTAAAGATCGGGCTGCTCGACTACCGCAAGCTGGCTTCGTTCCGGCGCTACATGATCGTGATCAACCTGATCCTGGGCGCCTTGCTGACCACCCCGGAGGTCTTCACCCAGCTCTTGATGGCCTTGCCGCTGCAAGTCCTCTACGAGGCCAGCGTCTGGATCGCGTGGTACTGGGAACGCCAAGACCGGAAGAAGGCCGCCGCCGAGGCCGCCGCCGAAAACCCGCACGGCCCGATCATCGACGCGTAGGCCGGCGCAGAGGCCGCTTGCCAAGCCCGGGCCGAACCGGGAATCTCCCTCGCCGTGCTGGCGCACTATTGGTTGGTCTTTCTCGAACTGGTCCGGACGCCCTTCCAACACGAGGCCATGGTGTGGGGCGTCGTGCCGCTCTATTTCGGCTGGCTGGTCAACGAGCTGACTTCCGACCGGCCTTCCTTCAACACCGCCACGCAAACCGGGTTCAGTTTCCTCTGGGCCGGGGCGCATTGGACGTGGCAGTACCTGGCGGACCGGCCGGCCAGCCCGCCCCGGGCGAGTTTGACGGCGCTGTTCGCCGTCAACGTCTTGGTGACCGTGGTGGTGCTCCTGGTCGGCGCGCTGGCCCTGGTCAGTGGCTTGCGCCGCCGCTTCCCGCGCCACGCGAAGTTCCTCGGCCACTCCCGCTTCAGCGCCTACTTCATGATCGCCCTCTTCCCCATCCAATCCAATTACCTGGCCTGGTCGTGGGATCGGGTGCTGGCCATCGTGGGGTTTGCCGTGCCGATCTGGCTGGTGCTGCAGGTCGGTCTGATGCCGCTGCGCCGCAAGCGGTGAGCGGTCCGGCGACCCGGCCCACCCCGGGGCCGCGATCTCCGTGCGGGACGCGGGCGGCGCGACCGGCCCCTTAGTCCTCATCCAGGGCCTCGACCTGCCACTGCTCGATCCCGCTGGACCAGTTGGGCTGCATCTGGAGCACCAACCGCACGGCGGTCGTGGTGACGGGGCTGAACTTGACCGCACACCATTTGTCCACGCCCACGGGAAAGCCGGCCGTGGTTTCTACCGGTTTCCACTCGCCACCCGTCAGATACTCCAGCCGCCAGGAGGCGGGCACCCGGCACTCCCCGCTGCCGGTGTCGTCGAACCAATAGGCGCGGGCCCCGGCCAGCGTCAGCGGCTGCGGCCAAGTGTATTGGAGCCATTCCGATTGCCCTTTGGTTGGCCAGAAATGGCAGAGCTGCGGCGGATGGTCGTGGGAGGTGCTGGGCACAAACCCATTGTGCACACCTGCCACCTCTGCCGTGCGCGAGGAGGTGCTCGCCTGCGCCTTGAGTTCCGCCCCCCCCACCGGCGAGGGTGGCGGCGCCACCGGCACCCAAACCTGCATCGCCCCGGGCTGGCGATTGGCCCACACGCAGTAAGGGATGGCGACGACGGGCGTGAGCTGCGCCGGTGGCAGCGCTTGGTACAACCGCCCAGCCCAACTCAACTCCGGGATGACGGCCGCGTGGGCTTGGAGGGTTTCCACCCCGCCCAACAGCTCGGGGTGGTAGGTCGCGTCCAAGGCGGTGGTCGGCGGCAAATAAAGCCGGCTCAGCGGCACCTGTTGGTCGCCACCCTCCAGGCAATAAATGATCGGTCCGCGCGCGAGGGCGACCGCGCCCGCGTCGGCCTTCACCGCCGGGTTCGCCACGACCTCACGGGGC
>JAJXTA010000547.1 GCA_021784265.1 bacterium
GGGGGGAGCGGCGGGAGCGACCGGCCTGGGGGAGAACATCATGCGCTACTGCGGCTCGTTCCTGGTCGTCGAGTTCATGCGGCAGGGGCTATCCCCGCAGGAGGCCTGCGTGGCCACCATCCAGCGGATCGCACGGCAAGACCCCCGGGGGGTGGATCTGAGCATCAACTTCGTGGCCTTGGACAAGCAAGGGCGCTACGGAGCGGCGGGCACCGGCCAAGGGTTCCCTTACGCGGTGGCTACCCGCAACTCCAGCAGTTGTCTCGCCAGCCCCGGCGTGGACCAAGTCATCCCTGACCCGCGCCCCGCCCGGCGATAGGCGGGGCCGGGAGGACTCGGCGCCAGAGCTTGGCGCCACTTGCCGCCCGCGGGACCGAGGAGGGGGGCGTGAAAAACTCAAAAAACTGGTGTGCAGCCTTGTCATCGCCGCTCGCTTAGCCCAAAGTATTCGTCTTTGTGTCCTTGAAACGACGGCCAAAACCGACCCCAACCCGCCGGGAGACGGCGCCTGTATCCGTGGTGACGGGTGGGGCGGGCTTTCTGGGCTCGCACTTGGCGGATTTGTTGCTCGAGCGCGGGCATCGGGTAGTGGTCTTGGACAACTTGGTGACCGGCAACGTGGACAATTTGGCGCACCATGCCGGGAATCGCCAGTTCCGCTTTATCTACCAAGACGTTACCGAGTATCTGTTCCTGGAAGGCCGAGTTGATTACGTCTGGCATTTCGCCTCGCCGGCGAGCCCGGTGGATTACTTGGAGCTACCGATCCAGACGCTCAAGGTGGGGTCGTTGGGTACCCACAAGGCGCTGGGATTGGCCAAGCATAAAGGGGCGCGGTTTCTGCTGGCTTCGACCTCGGAAGTGTACGGGGATCCGGCGGTCCATCCACAAACGGAGGATTACTGGGGGCATGTCAACCCGATCGGCCCCCGCGGGTGTTACGACGAGGCCAAGCGGTTTGCCGAAGCCTTGGCTATGGCCTACCACAAGGAACACGGCCTGGAGACCCGGATCGTCCGCATCTTCAACACCTACGGCCCGCGCATGCGCCTCCGAGATGGGCGGGTGGTCCCCAGTTTCATCAGCCAAGCCCTCAAGAACCGACCCATCACGGTCTTCGGCGACGGGCGGCAGACCCGGAGTTTTTGTTACTACTCGGACCTGATCGAGGGGATTTATCGGTTGATGCTCAGCGAGAGCCACCTACCGGTGAACATCGGCAACCCGACCGAGAAGACGATGCTGGAGCTGGCGCGAGCGGTCATTACGGCCACCGGCTCCCGCAGCCGGGTCGTGTTTCGGCCCCTGCCGCAGGACGACCCCAAGCAGCGGCGGCCGGACATCACCCGGGCGCGCCGGCTGCTGGACTGGGAACCCCGCATTCCGTTGGAGGAGGGATTGCGGCAAACTATCGCCTGGTTGAGCACGAAAAATGCTATATAACGCCCTGGTGAGCCGAGAGCAAAATGTCATCGCGGGCCGCGTTTTGTGTTTGACCGTGAGTGGGGTTTCCAGTAACCACTCGGAACTTTCTCGACACGGCGCGAACCGGAGTAAACTAGGAGACGTGAATCTCCATACCTAAGTCGAGAGGACCAAATGCTAAACTCAAAGTCATTTTTGGGCATCGATTTCGGGGCTGGGACCCTGAAGGTGGCGGAATTTGATTTGAACGAGGTTGGGGCCTTGCGTTTGCGTCATTATGCCTTGAAGCCGTTGGGTTTAGCTGGGGCCCAGGACTCGGCGCGGGAAGGGGTGGTGCTGCGGGGGTTGCAGGAGCTGCTCAGCGACAAGACGTTCAGCGCGCGGGCGTGCAACGTCTCCGCCCCCGGTTTTCACGTTTTTTCCAAGTTCCTGAAGCTGCCGCCAGTCGATTCCTCGAAGGTCACCCAGATCATCCAGTACGAGGCGCAGCAGAACGTCCCCTTTCCGCTGGAGGAGGTGGTCTGGGACTACCAGATTCTGGGGACGCTGCCCTCGGGGGAGTTGGAGGTGTTGCTGGTGGCGATCAAGGCCGAGATCGTGGAAGGGTTGTTCCGGGCGGCGGAGGCGGTGAGCCTGCGGCTGGACTTGGTGGACGTCTCCCCGGCGGCGTTGTGCAACGCCTTCCGGTACAATTATGGGGACGTCGAGGGTTGCTCCCTGCTCTTGGACATCGGGGCCAAGACCAGCAACCTGCTCTTCTTCGAGAAGGGGAAGGTCTATTCGCGCGGGATCAATATCGGCGCCAACTCCATCACGCAGGATTTCGCGGCGGAGACCAAACTGCCGTTCGCCGAGGCGGAGAAGGTGAAGATCGCCGAGGGGTTCGTGAGCCTCGGTGGGGCGTATGAGGAGCCGGAGAGCCCCCGGCAGGCGGCGATCTCGAAGATCGCGCGTCAGGTGCTGACCCGGCTGCACATCCAGGTCAACCAGACGATTCAGTTTTACCGAAGCCAACAGGGTGGCGCGGCGCCGCAGCGTTTGTATCTGGCGGGGGGCGCTTCGACGATGGGTTACACGGCCCAGTTTTTCGCCGAGAAACTCAATGTCTCGGTCGAGTATTTCAATCCGTTCCGCAACGTCCAGATCGCGCCGGACGTGAACCTGGAGGAGTTGGCCAAGGTGGCCCACGCCTTCGGGGAGGTGGTGGGGCTGGGGCTGCGCCATCCGACGCAGTGCCCGGTCGAGTTGAACCTGATGCCCAAGAGCATCCTGAAGCGGCAGCAGTTCAACCAGAAAAAGCCCTATTTCGTCGCCTCGGTGTTCAGCCTGATCCTGGTCGTGTTCGCGATGGGGTGGTTTTTCGACAAGGTCGCGGCGGTGAAACAGACGACGATCGAGGAGCGGGCGCCGCGGGTGCTGCAGATGCAGGATAAGAAGAAGCAGTTGGACACGGCCCTGAGCCAGATGCGGGCGACCAAGAAGATCGCCGAGCAGTATCGAGCGTGGTTGGCGGACCGCTTTACGTGGGCGGACCTGCTGGCGGACCTGCGCCGGGCGCTGGAGACGACGGAGGCGGAAACGCGCACCCCGGGGGTGCGCACGGGGGTCTGGATCGAGAAGCTCGCGGCGGAAAACGCCGAGGTGCCCGAAGCTGCGGAGGAAGAAGAAAACCATCCGCGCCCGATGATGATGGATATCCGGATGATGATGCGTTATGGCCTGCTGCCCAAGGGGATCAAGATCGTGCAGGATACCAACGTGACGGGCTCGGCCGGCAGCGGGAGCGGCCCGATGGGGGGCATGGCGATGGGCGGCGGCAGCCGGCCCAAGCCAGCCTCGACGAACGAGATTTCGGTGATCAACCTCACTTGCCGGGCGGTGAGCTGGAACAAGGTCTATGCCGATGCCGACTCGAAGCTGGCCTACGCCCTCTTGAAGGAGATCCAAGCCAGCCGCTTCTCTGACGGGGGCACCAACGGGACGACCTTGACCGGGAGCATGCAAGCCGACGAGACCACCGGGACGTTCTCTTTTGACGTGAAACTGAAGCTGAAGGAGCCGATCAAACTGTAGTATGGCTTGGCTGAAACGCAATTGGTTGCTGGCGGT
>JAJXTA010000548.1 GCA_021784265.1 bacterium
CGGTCGCCCGGTTGCTCGCTGGCCGGAATCACGCGGGTCGGAGCGTTGCGTTCCGGCGTGGCATCGTCGGCCTGCCGGCCGGCAGGCGGAGCGGCGTCCGCGCCGGAATCCAAGCCGCCGGCCAACATGCAGGCGGGGCAAAGGCCTTCCGGGGCGTAGGCGCTCAGCGCCACGCCGCAGCGTTCACAGCGGCGCGCGGTCGGCGCGGAACCCGTCTCGGTGCTCATCGATTCCATGCCGTGCTACAGGGAACCCGGCGAAAGGTTACAAGGAATCTCATGGTTGCGCCTCGAGCGTTGAGAAGCGGCGCCAGCAGCCTTGTCCCGGTACGTTGCCGCGGGTAGTTGAGAAACATTACCTGCACTAAGCTCGCTTGGCGCACGCCCGTTCCGCCTCGCGCAGCGCCCGGCGGTTCAGCTTTCCAGTGGGACCTTTGGGCAAGGTGTCGAGAAAAACGATGTGTTCCGGAAGCTTGTACGCGGCGAGACGCGGTCGGGCGAACTCGATCAGCGTCGCCTCAGTTCCCTTGAATCCGGTCTGGAGGGCCACGTACGCCACCACGATTTCTCCCCAGACGGGGTCCGGGCGACCGATCACCGCCGCTTCCCGCACCCCCGGGTGGGCGAGCAACACGGCCTCGACCTCTTGCGGTGAGATGTTGCTCCCGCCACGGATGATGATCTCTTTGCTTCGTCCGGCGAACCAGTAATAGCCGTCCGCGTCGCAGCGGGCCAGGTCGCCCGTATGGAACCACCCGTTGCGATTCGCCATCGCGGTCGCCGCCGGGTCGCGCCAGTAGCCGCTCATGCGAACGGGGCTTTGAATGCAAATCTCCCCCACTTCTCCGGGACTGACGTCGCGGTCTTGGACGTCCAGCAGCCGGAGGTGAACCCCTTCGGCTGCCTGGCCAATGGAGCCTACGCGAGCTCGCCCAGGGCGGTTGTAGGTCAGCGGCACGGCCTCGGTTCCGCCGTAGGCCTCGCACACACCCCGGCCCATCGCGCGTTCGAAGGCCTCCTGCAGCGCGGGCGATACCGAGTCGCCGCCGCAGAAGTAAAACCGACCTGACCGCACGTCGTGGGGCGTGGCGCTCTGGGCCTGAGCCAGGGTGTGGAACAGGATCGGAAGACCAAAAGTGTAGGTGCAGCGATGGCGCTCGATCGCTTGCAACACAGCCAGCGGCTCGATCCAGGGCAAGAGCACGACCGTCGCCCCGTTCAGCAGACTGCTCAGGAACAGCATGCCGAAACCAACCATGTGCGCCATCGAAGACACAATCACCACGATTTGGTCCGCATCCAATTGCATACGGCCCATGGCCCGAGTCGTCTGCAGCAGAGTCTCGTGCGAGTGGGTGACACCCTTCGGGTGCGCCGTCGTGCCCGAGGTATAGAGGATCGCTGCGGTTTGATCGGCCGTCAGGGACGGCAGCGACCGACAAGCTGCAGACGGCCGTAAAAGCTCTCCGAAAGGTACCATGCCGTCCTCCAGCCGACCGCTGCCAGTGAGATAGGTTCGCCGCAACTCCGGCAACTGCCCGCGGAACTCCGCCACCTCCGAGTAAAGGTCGGGCTGGCCGAGATAACAGGTCGCCTCGCTGTGACGAAGGATGTACTCGATTTCCGGCCCTTTGAGCCGGGTATTAATCGGCACGGCGATCGCTCCGGCTTTCAGACAACCCATGTAGCCCAGGGCGAGTTCGGGCACGTTGAACAGGTGGAAGGCAACCCGGTCGCCGGGCTGAATGCCCGCCGCCAGAAGCTGACCGGCCAAGGCATCGGTGAGCCGGTTGAACTCGGCGTAGGTCCACGATTGGTCACCACAGATGACCGCGACTTTGTCGGGCGTGCGATCCAACCAGCCGCGAAAACCTGCGACCAAGGACAAGGTTTCCTTCTGAACCGGAGGCGATGCGAGTTGGGTCATGAAACGGATTGAGACCTTTTGCCGCGCTCCGCGCGGCAAAAGGTCTTAACCTGTTAAAGGGTGAACGGTGAGGCGTTTGACGCGTGAACCGGCACCGCGGGCCGGACCCGCACCGCGAGCCGCTTCGACGTTTCAACCATGCTCAGCATTTAGCGCGGCCTCGTCAGCCGCTGATCACCGCGATCAGGTGCCGCAACTCGTCATCCACGTCCTCGGGCGTGACCACGGTGTGGGCGACTTCCGCCCGCAGCAGCTCCCGGTAACGTCGGCGCAACCGATGCACCGCCACCCTGAGCGCGCCCTCGGTCAGTCCCAACTCCGCCGCCACCATCGGATACGGCGGAGAACCTTTCTCACCCCAGAGCAGGGTTTTGAGCCGCTCGAACTGCTCGGCCTTGCCGCTGGCCGCGAATTCCTCCCGCAACCGGGCCAGCACCTGTTCCAGCAGGGTTACGGCCCACTGCTTCTCGAAGGCCGTTTCCGGGGTGGCCTCATCGGCGAGCGCTGGTAAAAAGCGAGATTCGGTCTCCAGTTGATTCCAGGAAAGGACCGGCTGGCCGTTGCCCCGTCTCGCCGCGCGGCCCTTCTCCCAGTCGTTAACCAGGAACCGCCGCAGCGCGGTCAGCAGGAAAGTGCGGAAGCGGCCCCGGGCGGGATCAGCGAGACGAAGGTAATCCTTTCGCAGCAGCCGGGCGAAAAACTCCTGCGTCAGGTCTTGCGCCTCCTCGACGCTGCGGCCCTGGCGTCGGACATAGGCGTAAAGCGGGAACCAATACGCGCGGCACAATTGCTCCAACTCGGCTCGACCGGCGCGGGAGGTGTCGGCGGCGGCCCGCACCACGCTCCAATGCGTGGTGAGAAAACCTCCCGCAGGCGCTGTCGTCAAGTTCCGCGCTGGCCCGGGCGGACTCATGCAATTCCGGTTGCTGGCGTTAGTTCTTCTGAACGATTGGTAGATACTATGCCCGTCATTAGCGCTCGCGTCAAGCCCGCCTCCTGTTTCGGTTGCCCGCCGGACGGACGCGTGGAGCTCCCCCGGCGAGACAGGAACCAATGCCGGGGCCGGTCACCACTGAACCCGCTCGACTCCTCCGCCGAATCCCGCCCGCCGGCTGGGGTTAGGGCGCAACCGGTGATCCCCGGCGACACCGAGTCCACAGGCGGGCGGGGGGTGCCCGCCCAACAAATCCGCAGCCCTGGGACAAGCGACGCGTCAGGCGCTCGAGCCCTTCAAACCGTTGGCCGCCGCCCGCCCCGCGCCAACCAGGACGGGACCGGGCCTCACACGAGCGCCTTGGGCGCCGGGTACGCTGGACGAAGCCGGCGCCTCGAGCGCTGCTTCCTCCGGCGCCAGCCGGTGGGCCCACCGCGTGGACGGTCTGGATCCAGCGCGGCGCGTCGGGGTCGGTCTCCAGCATCCAAGCCCGGTCAGGGGTACTCCAGCCGCTGTTGGAGCTCCCGCAACCCGCGCGTCGCGGGGAGTTGCCGATCATCGTGCAGCACGACCAAGGCGTCGCCGTTGGCGTTGGATTGGAGTCCCTTGACCCAATGGGTGTTCACCAGAGTGGAACGGCGCGGCCTGGGTGGGGGTGGG
>JAJXTA010000549.1 GCA_021784265.1 bacterium
TCGTTGAACACCCATTCATGGGCCTGTCCGGTGGCGCGATCCACGCGCCGCACTTTAACCCGCGTCAGGTCCGACATGCTCAGCAGGCGCTCTCGGCGGGTCAAGACCTCGCGCAGGCGGAAGGGGAGATCGACGGAGCGTATTCGCGCGTCGAAGTTGGGAGTGCTCGGGTAACTCATCGTGATCAGGCTGCCAAACTGGTCGGTTGGCCCGACGGTCAGAGTCTGCGTCACGCCTCCCACCTGGACGGTGACTTTACGCTCCAGAGCTTTGGCCAGAGGCCAAACAAAACGGACCTCCAGACTCCGCGGCCGTTCGTCCAGCCGGTGTTCACGATCGGGGATATTAACCAGGTCGCCCCACTCGAGCGGGACGTCCACCAGCCCGTCCTTGGCAGCCACCAGGGCGCTCACGTCCTCCGGCAGGTCCGTGAGTTTCCCGGTCTTCGGATCGCGCCGGGAGACAGTGAGCCGGCTGAAGTCAGGGAACCGGAAGTAATACACCGGCGTGCTGGGACTGCCAGCGGCGGACCACGGCAAGGTGAGGATCAGCTCGAACAGGGTGAAGTGATTCAGCGAGTTGGTGTCTTGCCGAAAGACCGCCCGGGCGAAGTCGGCGGTCCGGCGGGTGACGGTAATCTGGCGGGGGCGCGGCGCCCAATCCAGCGCCCCGTGCTGGCGAAGGAGGGCGGCGAGTTCCTCGGCGCTGGCCAGCGGGCGCGGTTGCCGGAGTGGTGGTCCTCCTGGCTCTCCCTGCGGCGGAGTCGCTGCTCGTCGCAGGACGGGCAGGAACCCCGGCACCGCGGTATTCTTGGTGAGGTCCAGGGGCGCGAAGCCGTCGTGATCCGGCAGGTTGGGGTCGGCGCCGTGGGCAAGCAGACACTGCACCATCTCGAGGTCTCGATACAGCAACGCCAGGTCCAGCGGCGTGTCTCCGGCGGCATCGCGGGCGTTGACATCCGCGCCATGCCCGAGCAGCAAGGCCAGGCTGTTCGTCTGGCCGGCGATCACGGCGGCGTGCAGCGCGGTCCCGCCTCCGCCTTGCCTATTCGTCAAGTTCAGGTCGGCCTTGGCCTCGAGCAACACTGCCAGGACCCGCGGCTTATAGACGGCGGCGAAAATGGGCGGAGTTTGATCGTAGCCGCGGCGCCCGTTCGGATCGGCCCCGTGCGCCAACAAGACCTTGACCAACGCGGGGGTGTCGAGGTCCACCGCGGTGTCCAGGGCGGTGCCGGGACCGCGGGCCGAGTAGATGAACGGCTGCTGCGGGTTCCGCATGACCCGGTCGGCGACCCACGCATTCGCGTTGGCGCCGTGGTCGAGCAGGTCGCGTGCCAGCGGCTCGTCATTGTCGGTAACCGCCCAGAGCAGCGGCGTCTGATTCCCCGAACGGTCAGCGAGGTTTGGGTCCGCACCCGCGGTCAAGAGGAGCTCCGCCGCCTCTCGCTGTTCCCGCGCGCACGCGCGGAGCAAGGGCGTGGCGCCGTCGTTGGCGCGGGCGTTGACATCCGGTCGCGCGGCGAGCAGCCGCTTTAGGACCGCGAGATTCCCACTCACGGCGGCCCAATGGAGCGGCGTCTCGCCGGCTTTGTCTCGCGCATTCACACTGGCCTTGTGGGCCAAGAGGAGGGAGACGTATTCGGTCGGTCCTCCACCCGCGACGCGATGCAAGGCCGTCGCCCCGCTAGCGGTGGTCGCGTTGACGTCCGCGCCAAGCTCGAGCAGAAGCTGAACGACAGCTCGCCCACCGCGGCCCACGGCGGCGATCAAAGGTGGGCAATGATTGGGCCCGGGCAGGTTCGGGTCGGCCTTCGCGGCCAGCAGCATCTCCACGATCTGGCTGGCGCCATGCTCCAGGGCCAGGCTCAGCGGCGTCTGGTCTTCGCCGCAGACGAATTGCAGGTCGTCGCTGGACCAGCCCCAGTCGCGCCCGTTCTGGGTTTTCGCGTTGACTGGGGCGCCCGCCGCGATCAACGCCTTGGCCACCTGAGAGTACCCTTTGAGAGCCGCCAAGTGGAGTGCCGTTCCCCCGCCATAACTTGGGGCGTCCACCTTTGCGCCGCGTTTCAACAACAATTCCACCACCGCCAAGTTCCCGTTGCCCGCGGCATAATCGAGCGGCGCAATCTGCCCCGGCTGATCCCCGTTGACATCGGCGCCGTGGTCGAGCAGGAAGCGAACGACCTCCAGTTGGCCTTTGCCAGCCGCGGCTTGGAGGAAGGTCTCCCGGTTCTTACCCGGCGCGTTGATGAGGTCAGGGCTTTGTTGCACCACCGTCTGGATGCGCTGGATTTCGCGCTGCTCATCCCCCGGCGCGGGCGAGGCGCCTCCGGCGGCCACCGACGCCACGCCCGCCTGCAGGGCCTGGAGCCGGGCGCGCTGGGTGCTCAGGATAAAACCGACGCGCTCGGCGATCCACGTGAGTTGGTTCTCCAATTCCCGCCGCACATCCCGCGCCAGATTGTCGCTGTGCATTTCCTGCTCGAGGCCGTCGGCGCCCAGAGCCACGTGGTATCCGTTCAAATCCGAGTACTTCATTTGTGGATTCGCCGTTAGTTTGGCGGCTTGTTCCCGAACCTTGGGTAGGTTCAGCAGCATGTTCTTGAGGGCCTCGTCGGGGAACAGCGCCAACACGGCCCGGGCCTGCTCCTCGGGATCATGCTTGAGCTTCTCGAGTCCAGCGAGCTGCGCGGCCAGCCGGTTTGCCTCCTCCGAGGCCGCCCCAGGGCCCGGCCCCGACGGAACCGGAATTCCCCCGCTCGCGAGCGCGGCGCGCAGGGCGAGGGCCTTCTTGATCCCCTCGACGCGTAGGGCGATCTGTTGGTTGATCTGCTCGAGCGTCAGCCGAGCCTTCACAACCTCGGGATGCTGCGGCGTGTAATCGGTCTGCAACACCGCCAACCTCGCTTCCGCTTGGTGCTGCTGGTCCAGCAGGTTGGTCAGGAGCGGATCCGAGACGAGGGTAGGGAGGACCTGGGCCGCCTCGCTGGTGGTCAAGCCGCGCACCCGTTCCCAGAGTCGGGCATCCTCGGCAGTGGCTGGCGCGGCTGCGGCGGCGACCGAGGGGCGCCCCAAGCCCGCCAGGTTCTGCTGGCTCAGCGTGGCGAGGGCCTGCTGATCGGCGAACTCGCGGAGCACGCGCTCGAATTGGACCGCCGCCTCGTTGGTGCGGCCGAGCTTCCGGTAGCACTCGCCTAATCGGAATATGGCGGTGGCGGCCAGCTTCCGCTGCTCGTCGAACTGCGTGACCGCCGTTTGGTAAGCGGCGATGGCGGCCGGGAGATTGCCATTGGCCTCTTCCTCGAACAGACCCTTTTGCAGAGCGCCGCCCGGATCATTGGTCGCCGCCCAGAGCCGGGCGGGTGCAAGCAGCAGGGAACCGAGCCCGAGCGCGAGGGCGGCGTTCAGCAACCACCGCCGACGGCCCGAGGCGGTCGGGTGCTGCGGCGCCCCTCCCGCGGCTCCTCGCACGCAACCTGTCGTCGTGGTTGCTCTTTCGCGGATGTTGTTCATGAG
>JAJXTA010000550.1 GCA_021784265.1 bacterium
GCGACCGGCGACTTTGTGCACGTGGATGCGGCGCGGAACATCATCTTCGACGCCCGCACCAAGCACCGAACCCTGACCACCATCGTCGGCCTGTGGGACGCGGTGATCGTGCTCACCGACGACGCCACCCTGGTGGCCCACCGGACCCAAGCCCAGAAGATCAAGGAGCTGGTGAGCCGCCTCGCCGCCGACCCAGCCTACCGGAAACTGATTTGAGCAACAAAAAAGCGCGAGCCGATGGCTCGCGCTTGTGAAAGTAAGGAATCAGCCGCAGCTTAGGCGCGGCGCTTCAGGCCGAGGAAGCCCAGCCAACCCGCACCGAGAACCAAGCCGAGCGTCAACGTGGTCGGCTCAGGCACGGCGACCACCTGGGCGGCGAAGTTCGCCGGGATCGCCCCGTTTTGGATCTGCCACACGCTCCAGGTGCCGCTCGCATTCTTGGCCCAGAAATCGTTGGCGCTGCTGCCCACCGTCGGCGGATCATAAACCAAAAGGCCGGTGTTGGCCACATTCGCGCTCGGCACATTGTTGAACGACACGGTCCACGTGATCGTGCCGGGGGCATTCACGCTGAGGCCCGACACATCCACGGTGTGCGAACCGGGCTGCACCGAAATGGTTTGGCCGGTGGACGACCAGAGCAGATTCGCCGGGGCAGTCTTGGCCGCCGGATTGGAGCCGGCGTCATAGATGTTCAGGGTCATGGTCGCGCCCGAGTTGGCCGCCAGGGCGGGATCACCCTGATACTCGAACTTGAAGTCGGTGATGGTCGTGCCCGTAATCCCCGCAGGCAGAGCCATGTTGATGCGGTCGCCGAACTCGGTTTGGCCGGTAGGGGTGGGCTGGACGAAATTGATGGGCGTCAGCGAGTTGTCATACACCACACCCTGTGCGACAGCGACGGAGCATAGAGTCGTCCCCGCGAGCGCTGCGGCGATCACACCAAGATAGTTCTGTTTGTTGCTCATAAATCTTGCCAGTTCTTTGTTTTCCCGTGTCATCAACTTCGGAGCCAATCCTGCAAACTCTGTTTCTGGGCGCCGTTTTAGCAAACTCCAGCCTATCCCGTCAAGGATTTATTTCACTTTTTTTGAGGCTGCGAAACCGGGAGAGCGGGACGACCGGACCCGGGGCCGGGCGGAGATGCCAGGGTCAGGGCACTTGCGACGTAACTATTGCGGTACCAAATGGTTTTGCGGAGCATCCCACCACCCCTTCCGAGGGTCCATGACCTCCGCCTTTCCGGTTGTGCTTCGACGTGTTACCCGTTCAAGACCAATAGATTACGCGCGTTTAAGCCTTCTGATCCTGCCCAAACGGCACCACAGACCGCCCGGCGACACCCACCACCCCGCCAATCCACCCCCTCCGCCCGGGCGCCCTACCGCTACTGGCCGGTGTCGCCCGGTGAAGCTGGGTGATCTTGCCCAGTCTCGCCCACTCGCTCTACGTCCACTGCCACGGTCAGCCGGTGCCCACCGCTCCCGACCAGAATGCCCCGGAGCGGGCTCACATCCGTATAATCCCGGCCCCAAGCCAGGGTCAGGTGTCGAGTCGAGGGCACAACGTCGTTGGTCGGGTCCAGCTCGATCCATCCCAGTCCCGGGCAGAACACCGCGATCCAGGCGTGCGAAGCGTCCGCGCCGATCAGCCGGGCTTTTCCGGGAGGCGGTTCGGTCTCCAAATAACCACTCACGTAGCGGGCCGCCAGGCCGAGTGAACGCAGGCACGCGATATGAAGGTGGGCAAAGTCCTGGCAGACGCCCCGCCGCTCTTCGAGGACGCGCTCGAGAGGCGTGGCCACGGTGGTGGACAAGGGCGCGAAGCGAAAATCGGCGTGGATGCGGCTGGTGAGGTCGAGCACGGCCGCCAGGAACGGTCGCCCGGGGGCAAACGAGGGGAGGGCGTAAGCGGCGAAGGCCCGCCCACGCGCAACCAGCGGGGAATCGAAACAGAACTCGCCCGCGGCCAGGGCCACCTCGAGCGTGGGGCTGCGCCACAAGTCTCGGGCCGCCTCCCACGGCGTCGTATCGGCAACGGCAGAAGTGGTCGAGCTCCGCTCGATGAGGCTCCGCGCGGTGATGAGGAGTCGTTGATGGGGTGTCTCGACGGTGAAGGAGGCGGTCGGGTTGCCGAAATAGTCCACGCGCCGTTCCAGTGCCGCGGGGGAAGGCTCGACGCTGACTTCGTGCTCGAGGCAGCGCTGGCCCACGCACTCGCGCGGGGTCAGCCGCGCCTGGTGCCGGGAGAACGGCACCTCGGTCTCGTAATCGTAGCGGGTGCGGTGGGTGACGAGGTAACGCACGGTGTTCCTCAGGTGACCCGGGCCGCCGCGTGGGTAAAGTAATGGTGATTGATGGTGTCGGAGAGGTTCCGCAGGTCCGCTTCCAGAGCGGCCAGGCAGCGCCCCAACTCGGCCGTGCGCTCCGTGCTGCCACCGGCAGCCAAGGTGGGAAGGTTCATTTCCCGTAGGCGCTGGCGGCTAGAGGCGACAAGCTGGGCGGCCTGGGTGGCGGCGCTCCCATCCCCGCCGGGTGGCAAGGAGGTGGTGTGCTCCGCCAGCGCGTTGAGCTGGAAGGCGAGGGAGCGGGGATTGGTCTCGTCCGCCAAGATCAAGTCCAGCACCGGGGGCAACTCGGGTTGGGCGAAGTAGCGGCGGCGATAGGTCATGAGGCTGTCGGCGATGTCCAGCAGCGGCTCCGCCAGCCATTGGCCCGCTCCCTCGACCGCCAACGCCCCGTGACAGAGGGCCACCACGTTCCGGGCCCGTTCCAGGCGCCGTCCCAGGTCCAGGAAACGCCACCCGTGACCGCGGGTCATGTTCTCCATCTCCATGCCGCTGAAGGCGGCCAAATCCACGATCAAGCGGTTGAGCAAGGCGAGGGCCTCAACCCCGGGGAGCCGGCCCGGCCGCGCGCCCGCGTCGGCATGGAGTTGGGTCAAAATCCGCCACGTGTCGGTCGAGAAACGGTCGCGCAAGACGAAGGCGAGGTGGTGGAGGCGCCCGGCCACCTCTCGGATGGTCCCCACCCGGTGCAGTTGGTAGATCACCAGAAACACCTCCTTCTCCAGCGCGGGAAGGGTGTAGGTTTGGCCGAACCAGGCGGGGAGCAGGTCCAGCCGCACGAGCAACTGGACGAGCGCGACGACCCCCGGCGGTGGTTCCAGGCCCTCGGCCGCCGCGAGCGTCCCCAGGGCTCGACGCAGGATGCGGGCGGCATCCTCCAGCCGCTCGGCGTAGCGCCCCAGCCAGAAGAGGTTGTCGGCGACCCGCGTGGGCACCTCCGCGGCGATGCGTTCGGGGCGGACAACCTGGGTGATGGGGCGCAGCAGGGTGGTGGGAGCGATGGGACCATCGGCGAGCACCCAGGTGTCTTTGCTGGCCCCGCCACGCTGCATCAAGACCACGGGTGGCTCCGGGGTCGGCAATACCCGCGTCAGGCCTCCCGGCATGATGCGATAGGTCTCCCCCTCCGCAAATCCGTACGCGCGCAGCACCATCGGGCGGGGTCCA
>JAJXTA010000551.1 GCA_021784265.1 bacterium
CGCCGCGCCGCCTCCTACCGCCGGGCTTGGCTCACCACGAGGAGGCTCGTGCCGAGCGCCCACAACAAGTCGAACCCGAACACCACGATGCCCAGCAGCGCCCAGCGCGCGTTGCGCCACAGATCACTCCAGACCGCGAACGGATCGCCCTGCGGGTCGTTGATCTGGGCGCGGTGGGTGAAGTACCACACTACAAACCGCGAGCCGAAGGCCAGCGTCAGCACCAATCCCAGCACGCAGAGCGGCACTTGGACGTATCCCACTTTCCGCCGGGCCAGGAGCGAGCCGAAACCCGGCAGCGCGAGATTGGACGTCAGGCACGCCCAGGCCTTTTGGCGGTCAAGCGTCAGGGGTCCGGCCGGGGGCGCAGAGACTTTCATAGGCGTACATCAACGCGGCGATGCCGATGGGGGCCGTGAAGAGCACGCCGACACAGCAGAGCAGCAGGCCGGCGAGATTGATCAACCCGACGAGCAGGGCCAACGCGAAGACCCGCCACCACTGCGCGATCACCGTTTTCCAACTCACCCGCATCGCGGGCCAGAACTCCAGGCGCTGGTCGATGATCAACGGCAGGGTGAAGAGCCAGTTGACCTGCAAGAAAACCATCGGCGCCAGGCAGATCAGCCCCACCAGCACGACCAGGAGGATCGCCCCCGGCCCAGGCGGCTGGTTGCGCATGAGGGAAGGCAACAGGGCGACCAGTGCCGTCACCACGGCCGGAATCAAGCACAGGCCGGCGAGCAACCCCGGCACCAACTGGCCGAGGAACAACTGTAGGTAACACAAGCGAAAACCCGCAAACACGTCGCCCACCGTGGCCGACTGACCGCGGACCACGCGCAGGAACAGGTAGAACAACCCGCCCAACAGCGGGCCAACGACGAAAATATTCGCGAGGGAAAACAGCGCTCCGATGATCGGAATCATGCCGAGCACGCCGATGCCGATTTCGATGCCCAGGTACACCGCCAAGCCGCCGAGCAGCAGGCCGAGGTGGTCCTTGAACAGGTTCCAGCCGCGGGTGAGGCAACCGCCAATGTCGAGGGTGGCGTCGCGCCCGGCGAAGTCCGCCACCCGCGGGGGGAGCACGGCAGGGGCCGTCGGCGGCGGGGCCGGGTGGGCGTGCGCCGCCAGGGCGGTCGCAAACTCCGCGACCCCGGAAAGCGGCTGCCAATCGGCCGCGCCTTCGGCCTGCACCAAAGACTCCGCGCCAAGGCGGCCCTCGGCGATCCACTGGCGCACCTCCTCCGCGCTCACCGGTCCATACTGCTGGCCATCTGCTCCAATGATTTTATACATGGCTGACCTTTCTCATTGCTGCGGCCCGGCGGGACCGGCTCGCGCCGTGGCCGGGCCTGGGGTTCAAAGCGGCGCCGACCGTCGCTCAGGTGAACTGCGACTTGACCTCGGGGCGCGTTAGCACGATGAGCGCCCAAATGCCGAACGGCATGCTGAGGACGCAACAAGGCGAGAGGCAGGGCAGAATCGCCAGAATACTCGCGGTGACCGCCAGCCCGTATCCTTGCAGCGCCTTCATCCGCAGGGCGCCGACGATGATCAACACATCCGCCACGATCCCGACGAGGTCGTAGGCGGCCCCGGCCGGGCCCATCAGCTTCTCCAGGATCGCCCGAATCTCCGGCGGCAGCGTCTGCAACTGCTGCATCACCTGCGCGGTGTTCGTGAGCAGGAGGCGGGAGAGCAGGTCAAAGCCCGTCATGGCCACGTCCAGAATGCCCACGACCAACAGCCACATCGCGGGGGTGCTGACCCGCTGCAATGCCGCGTCGTGCCCGCCGCTGGCGCTGGCACCCGCTGGAAGCGGGACGGGAAGCGGCGCCGGGCCGGGCGCCGGCTTTGGGCCGGTGCGCAGCGCCTCGGCAAACTCCGGGAAGTCCCCGAGCGTCTGCCAGCCGGCACCGCCTTCGGCCCGCGTCTTGGACTGCGCGTTGAGCCGGCCTTCAGCAATCCACTGGCGGACTTCGTCCGCGCTGACCGGGCCGTATTCTTGCTGGTCGCCACCGATGATTCGATACATGGGAAAGGGTGTGGGGTGTGGGGGCAGACGGGTCAAGGTTCCCAGCGCAATTCCTTGAGCCGCGCCGGGCTTACCTGCTGGACTGAACCGTCGGCCAACGCCACCACGAACAGGCCGCCGTGCCGCGATCGGCCCAGCCGCCGGTCGGGGCCGCCGCTGACGTTCCAGCCGTCGTCGGCCTCGAAAATCATCACGGTATCCGGGGCGACCTTGCTCGTGTCCCGACCGTCCAATTGGGCATTGAAAGCATAGTGACTTTGTTTAGCCGGGTCGCCCGCGGGGCACTTGAAAGCGCCGGCCGCGCCGACGTAGCTTTGGATCGCGTCACACCAGGTGGCGGCGGGCGGGAACTGGTCCTGGTGGTCGGATGCGTAAAGGCGCACGGCCAAGCCGAGCTGTTTGACGTTGTTGACGCACACGATCGTCTGGGCTCGCGACTTGGCCTGGGCCAGGGCGGGCAACAGCATTGCCGCCAGGATGGCGATCACCGGCACCAGCAGCAGCGCCACGGCCGAGACCACGATGCCGGCCGTTGCCGCGCCGGAACCACCGAGGCGTCCCTGGCTGTTGCTGATCCGCACCCGCGCGACGATGCCGAGCACCAGTCCTACCAGCGCCGTCAGCCCCAGCGTGAGAAACCCCAGGACGCCCAGCACCAGTGACGTGATTGCGAGGCGGCTGGTCTGGGCGGGCGCAACCCTCGCCAACGGTGGCAACGGCGGACTTCCTCCGGGGGCAGCGGAGACGCGAGTCGCCAGCAGTTCCGCAAATTCAGGAAAGTCCTCCAAGACTTGCCAGCGGGTGCCGCCTTCAGTCTGGATCTGGGTGCGGGCGTGGACGCGCCCCTGGGTGATCCACTGGCGAATCTGGTCGGCAGTGACCGATCCGTACTCCTTCTGGTCCGAACCGATGATTTTATACATGACGTTGCGAGTCGGCGGGCGGCTCGCTTCCTTTTAAACCTTTAGGCGGCGCGATTCAAGCACCGTGTGAAGCAAAACCGGGAAAACGGTGGTCGTGACGGGAACCGGTTGCCCGGCCTGCCCAGCCGACTACGCCGACGGGTCACCCGCGCCCCCCGGCCGGCTCCGCTGGAAATCTTCCCACAGCGGTGACATCGCGCGCTGCCAGGCCACCGCCTCGGCGATAATCCCCAGCGCGTAGCCGATTTCCTCCGGTGTGTTGTCTTTGCCGAGGGACAGCAGCAAGCTGCCGCGCGCCTGCGTCTCGTCCAAGCCGATGGCGGTGAGCACGGGCGAAATCTTCGACGCCTTGCTCGCACACGTCGGCCCGCTGGCCACGGCGACGCCCCGCGAATCCAGCAGGAGTTGCAACCCTTCGCCCTCGACCCCCGCGACGTGGAAATTCAGTGTCGTGCTGAGGCGGCACGGCCCCGGCTCCGGACCGTTAAGGCGGAGGAAGGCAATGCGCGACCGGAGTCCCTCCCAGAGTTGTTTTTGCA
>JAJXTA010000552.1 GCA_021784265.1 bacterium
TCGTCATCGCCGCGGACGAGGGGGGGGGCGAGCCGCCCGCCCGGCGGCTGTGTGGGCGCAACAAAGAAAATGCGAAAAAAACGCTTGCACCCGGCCCCCCAAATGGGGTAAAAAGACGGCACACATACAATAGTTGGTTCAGCCACGACGTAGAGGAATAATATGCATAAGATAAGGTTATCACTCGGCATGTTAGGTCTGGTCGCCCTGCTCGCCAGCGCGCAGGCGCGCATCATCACTGTCACCACCACCAACAACGTCTCCCCGGGCGCGGGGGTCTCGCTCTTGCAGGCCCTGTCCGGGCTGCAGGATGGGGATGAGGTGCAGTTCAATATCCCGGGCGCCGGCCCGTTTTATATCGCCACCCCCGCTGGGGGCTACCCGTACATCACGAACAACAACGTGGTGATCGATGGCTATTCCCAACCGGGGGCTCACCCCAACACCAACTCGATCCTGGCGCCCAACTCGGCCCAGCTCATGATCGTGCTGGATTCCCGTAACCAGAACGTCACGCCGATGCAGTTCGAACCCGGCAACTCCAACGACGGTTACGACCAGACCGAGTTCGCGATTCTGGGCATCCTCCGGGCCACCAACGTCACGGTGCGCGGCCTGTGTTTGATCTCCACGGTGCCGGATTCGGCCAGCCAGGGGACCCTCCACATCTACGGCATTGCCTTTGCCCGAGACGCCACCGCGACCTCGGCGTATGGGCATGTGAGCGGGTGCTGGATCGGCGTTGAGCCGGATGGCAAGACCCTGGCTGGGCTGCGTTACCCGATCGCCTCTTACAGCTATAAAGACGCGAGCGGCAACCGCTATACCACGGACAACCTCACGATTGGCGTGGCCAAGAACTCGACCAATGCCCCCGCCGAGTTCAACGTGATCGTGGAGAACTCGGGCATGGAAGTCGAGGGTAACGGCATTCGGATCTCGGGCAACTTTCTGGGCGTTCTCCCTGACGGCGTGACTGAGGACGACGTGACCTTGAATCCCCTGTTCAGCGGTGATTATGGGTATGGCGGCGCGATCGAGATCGGGCGGGGCGGCAACAATACCGTCATCGGCACCGACGGCGACGGCGTGAATGATGCCAACGAGCGCAACATCATCGTGGGGACCATCCCCAAGACCGTTGCCCCCAGCCTCGGCCTGGGTGATGGCTACGACCACACGATCGAGTTTTACGGGAACAGCCCGGGCACCAACATCGTGATCGCCGGCAATTACATCGGCGTGGGCGTGGACGGGCAGACGGTGTTCACCAACGGGGCGCCCGCCATCAACGCCAGTGGTGGTTCCTCGCAGTACCGGATCGGCTCGAACTTCGACGGCGTGAGTGATGAGCTCGAGGGCAACGTCATCTACAACAATTGGCCGCCCGACTTGTTCGCCGTGGTCGGTCTGACGAGCACCTCCGACACCTGGAATTTCTTTGATGGCATAGGGTTGACCACGATCGTCTCGTTGCGGGGCAACAGTTTGGTGAACAACTTCCCCTTCCCCGTCAGCCCGACCAAGCCGAACAATGGCAACCCGGACGAGTGGGTCCTGGACTACTACGCCCCGGTGCTGATGACGACGAACAACGGTGTGGCCCCGGTACTCTCGACCAATACCACCCTCACCCGGCTGGTCGGCACCGCGCCGCTGGCCAATACCAACACTTGGCCCAAGACGGTCATCGACCTTTACGCGGCCGACTACACCGGGATCACCAACGGCCAGAGCGCCGGGATCCCGGAGCTGCCCAACGGCTTCGTGCAAGGCTCCGCTTACATCGGCTCGTTCTGGCTCAACTCGACCAACAACCGGGCCAAGACCCCGGGTGCCTTCGACTTTGACTTGAGCGCGGTGAACGTCAAAGGGTCGAACCTGACCGTGACGGCCAGTTACGTGAACACCAACAATACCGTGGTCCTCACCAGTCCCTTCTCGGAACCGGCGGCGGTGACGTTCGTGCCCGGCTCCTTGGAGGCCCTGGGACTCCACCGGATCGTGCCGGACACGGTGGTCACCAACCCGATGCTCGATTCTTTAGGCAATTGGGAACCTTACACGAGCATGATGGGTGACAGCACGTTCTTGATCAGTTGCGGGGCCTACGCCCCGGATCAGACGCCGCCCGTGTTGACGGCCACCGGCATGCTCGACGGGAGCGGGCCGTACCAGAATCCGATGGTGTATCTGCAGCCCGCCGCGGGCGGCCAGGGGAAGGTGACGATGGAGTTTTACACCGACGCGGGCGCGCCGTTTGGCGGGCCGATTGTAATGTCGCGCCAGAATGGCAATCCCCCGCGGGTGGCCGGCGACCAACGGCCGGGAGCGACCAACTACCTGACGATGGCCGAGGCCTCCCCCGGCCAGATCCAGGTGTTCAACTCCGACACGCGGTGGAGCAGCAACCTGATTTATCAGGCGGATAACCGGTACGTCACGGTCCAGCCGTTCAGCCTGAACCCGACGACGCTGGTGGCCACGCCGCTGCACGACGCGTTCGACGCGATCTACGGCGATTACGTGGACAGCTCGACGACGCCGGGTGGCGGCAACCAAGTCTCCCGGGCCGGGGGCACGGCGGTCTTCTTGGACAACGGCAACATTGCCGTGGTCATTGATGACAAGACCACCTTCAGCAGCACTGCGGGCGAGGTGACGACGGCCGCGATCGTCACTCCCACCGGCAAGGTCGTGAAGGACCACTGGTTGGTGGACCCGCACGACATCTGGGATAACGTGGCTCCGTGCCAAGGCGGCTTCTGTGTGCGCGTGCATAACCTCCTCTATTTCTATGACGACGCCGGCAACCTCAAGGGGAGCGTGGACCAAGCGACCTCCGGCGAGACCTTTGACGCCGGCCGGGGTGATGGGACGCGCATCGGCGGCCACATCAATAGCCCCTATGTCTATCTGATCGGCAAGGTGACCACGGCCAACGTGGTCCGGATCGCCGTCTTTGACTCGCGCACCCAGACCTTCGTGGCCAAAACCGACGCGAGCGAAGGGGCGTTTGTCGGCGGGTTCGACCGGGCGGACATCGCGGTGGATGCGCTGAACCGGGTGACCGCGACGTGGGTGTCGCAGCCGGCCGGCTACACGCAACAGCAGGTGGCGGCGCGGGTGCTGGCGTTTGATTCGACCAACAAGGTATTCAACCCCTTGACGCCGAGTTTCTTCGCCTTCATCAACTTCTCGACGAATAGCATCAGCACCTACGGCATGAACGTCTCCATGACGACACGCCAGATCATGGTGGCCGCGAAGGGGCAGATTAACCTCGAGAACACCCCGGCGGCGGGACCGGATTCGAACCACGAGATCAACTTCTTCACCGTGTTCGCCCATCCGGCCCCGGCGAATGACCCGACGCCGCCGGTGGGCGGTGGCGGCCTCAAGATCGTGAGTGTGACAGCCAGCGCGGCGGGGACGAGCGTGACGCTGAGCTGGAGCGGTGGCAGCGGGCCGTACAATGTTCAGTCGAAAGCTGCCCTGTC
>JAJXTA010000553.1 GCA_021784265.1 bacterium
GGGCGCCAATGGGCGGGGCGTCATCGAACGGCCAATAGGCCAGAATCTTCTCCCCGGCTAGGTTGGTGGGCGAGGCGCCGTTGGCCAGGAGGGTGATGTTGGTGCTGCTCAGGGCGGTGGCATAGACAGCGAAATCGTCGATCTGGCCATACTGCAGCAGGCCGTCGCCCACATCGTTGCCCAGCCAGAGGTTGGTCATCCCGGTCGGCAAGGGGCTGGTGCTGCTCCCGTCCAGGAAGAGCTGGCCGTCGATCCAGATCTGTTTGTCCGGGCCGTTCTTGAGGAAGACGAAGTGGTGCCAGTTCGTCCACCAACTGTCGTCCCCCGAGTAGCCAGCGAAGGTGGTGATGGAGGCGTTGATGCGCTGCAAGGAGCCGTCACAGCAGCCGGCGGTGTCGAAATAGATGCTGTCGTTGCTCCAGGGACAGTTGGCGGCAAAGGCCCGCCCCCCGCCGGAGGTGACCAAGGGGGAGGAGACCCAGAACACCGAGCTGCTCGAGATGAAGTATTGCCGCGACCAGAAGGAGAAGGACATGATGTCATTCGTGCCGACGATATTCAGGAAGCTGGAGTTGGTGCCCGGCATCCAGACCCCGCCGCCGGTGGTCGTGAAGTCGATGGCGTAATCGCCGGGCTGGCCGGTGTGGCCGGAGGGCGTAAAGACCGAGGCCCCCTCCAAGACACCCGCGTAGCCGTGGAGGATGTCTTTGGTCGAGACCAGGCTGGTTTGGCCCAGGGCGGAGGTCGCCAGGAGGAGGAAGGAGCCGGCCAGAACCGGCCGGAGGCGGGAGAGGTGCATAGGATCGCGGGGGGGTGGGGGAGGTTACGTTGGTTATCCGGCGTCGCTGCGTTATTGCGGTTTGGTCTTAGTCGCTGGCCGCGCGGGCGAGCTCATGCCCGCGCGGGCTCAACTCAATCGGCTAATGCTTCCGATAGCGTAACATGTTTGACAACGCTGTCTATGTCCGCCTAGGTTCGATCTTATGTCTTATTCGGCACTGCGCCGCCGCAACCGCGGGGCGTACACCAACCCGTTCTCCGGGGTGGGGATGGAGTTCTTCCCGCCGGGGCTCCTCCCGGACACGTCGGGGGTGTTGCTCCATGAGGCCGGGTTCCTGCCCCGCAACGACTGGTGGGTCTTCCCCAACACCCTCAGCCCCTTCTGGCGCCTCTACCACAACGGCCGGCCCGGCCATAAGCTCGTGTTCCCGGACGCCGAGTACGAACTCACCCCGGCCCACGTGGTGCTGATCCCCGACCACTGCCTGTTCCATTCCCTGGGGCGCGGGCCGGTGCCCCACTGGTGGATGGCCTTTCAGGTCGCGCGCCGGCTGGCGGCGGACCAAGCGGTTCCCATTCTGCTGACGCCCTCGGCGGTCGAGCGGGCCTTGCTCCGGGAGCTGGCGCGCCAGTTCACCGGCATCGGCGTCGGCCATCGCGAGCGCGCCTTCCACCTCACTCTGGCGCTGCTGCATGAGGTGCTCAGCCGCCCGGAGATTCACTGGCAGGCACGCACCCCACCCGCCGGCCTGGAACGCGCCCTGCAACGAATGCAGCGCGAGCACGCACAACCGTTGGGAATGACCGACTTGGCGCGGACCGCCGGACTGTCGGTGCGCGGTTTTCACAGGGTCTTTAAAGATTTTCAAGGGGTCACCCCGAACCTCTTCCTCGCTCAGGTGCGGGTCCGCGAGGCGGCCCAGCTCTTGGTACATACCACCGACAGCCTCGAACAGATCGCCGACCGGACCGGCTTCCCCAACCGCCATTATCTGACCCGTGTCTTCAAGAAAGTCACGGGCGATTCCCCGGCGCACTATCGGCGGACCCACGGCGGGCGACCCGAGCTGTCCCCGCCGTCGGAGGCGCCGTAGCGCCCGCGGCGTAACCCCTGGCGAGCGTCGCGCTCCGGCAGGGAGCAGTCGGCAAGTCCAAACGCGCTGGCGGCGGCACGGGCAGCCCGCGGTTGGCGGCCGGCGGCGGCGCTGCCGCGGGCTGAGGGGCGTTGCGGCCGGCTACCGGGCCTTCGTGGAATAGCGGGTGAGCGTCTGCCCCAACTTCCGCGCGCCAGGGGTGGGCGGCACCTTCGTGCCGAAGAGAATCTCGTTCAGCGTCAGGTATTCACCGTAGTAGGTGTAGTTGGCTTTGTCATCGGGGGTGATGGCGCCGCCTTTGATCGCGGCGCCGCCGAAGAGGCCCTTGCGGTCGCTATAGACCAGCACGGAGTGTTCGGGGGCGGCGATCGTCCCCTCGGCCCCGGCACTCGAGTCGCCGGCGGTGCCGCGCGCCTCTCCGCCGAACTCGAAGTTGGTCTCGGTCAAACGCCGAGTGGCGTTGGTGTCCATGAGGAGGATCACGAAGAAGTTTTGCTCGCCACCGATCTGGAAGCCGAGGCTGGCTTCATTGGCCATCACGAAGCCCGCCGGGCTCCACTTGCCGCTCTTGCCCTGCCGGACCAGGGCCACGCCGCTGCCGCCCTGGTAGGCGAAGATGAAACCGGCCTTCGTGCGGTCCAGCAGGACCACCCCTTTGGCCTGGCGCAAGGTGGCTTCCGGGACCCGCTTCTCCGGCTTCTGCTGGAGCGCTTCGAATTTGGCCGTCAGCGCCTGCAACCGATAATCCAACTCCGCCTTCTCCGCGCCCAACACCGACACCGACCAAACCAGCAGCATGCAACGTAGAATTGTTTTCATCGCGCAACATTCTCCACCATCGCCGGATCCGCAAGCGGGGAGTGCCCCTTGTGCCGGAACCGCCGCGGGGCTACCCTGGGGCCGTGCAATCCGCCGCCTACGACGCCCTCGTGATCGGCTGCGGCCCTGGGGGCAGCAGCGCGGCCACCTTTTTAGCCCGCGCCGGCCGTCGCGTCGTGGTGCTCGAAAAAGAGGTGTTCCCCCGCTTCCACATTGGGGAATCGCTGTTGCCCGGCAACGCCAGTCTCTTCCGCGAGATGGGGGTGCTGCCGGCGCTCCAGGCGGCGGGCTTTCCCCGCAAATTCGGCGCGCAGTTCCATCTGGGCGATGGTTCTCTGGGCACGCGGTTCGTCTTTCGCCAGGGCCGCTTTACGCGCGAGCCGGAGACGATCCAGGTCGAGCGGGCGGTGTTCGATCACCTGCTGCTCAAGCATGCGCGCGCGTGTGGAGCCGAGGTGCGGGAAGGCTGGAGTGTGCGGCGGTTTAGTGCGGACCCTGACGGCGTGAGCGTCGAGGCCACGGCTCCGGACGGCGCGCCACACCAGCTCCGCGGCGCGTTCTTAATCGACGCGAGCGGGCGCGGCAACCTCACCGGCACGCAGGAGGGCCTGCGGGTCGTCCATCCCGGCTTCAAGAAACTGGCCCTGTTCGGCCATTTCACCGGCGTGGCCGCGGATGCCGGCGAGGCGGCCACCGACACCGTCATCATCCGGCTCTCGGATAAGTGGTTCTGGGTTATCCCGGTCACCGCCCAGAAGACCAGTGTGGGCCTGGTGCTCGAGCAGGACGAATTCGCGCG
>JAJXTA010000554.1 GCA_021784265.1 bacterium
AGCAGCTCGTAATCGATCAAGGCATAAACCAACCGCCCGTCCCGTCGCCGTACCAGTCGGCCGTCCGGGGTGAACCGGACGATGATGTGGGCAGGCTTCATGTCCAACACACAAAACCCAGCCGAGCGGAGGTCCTGCTCGACCTCCGCCAGCGCCCCGGCCAGCAAGGCTTCCCGCGTCGCCCCGCCCACACCGAAATGGTCAGCAGCCTCCTGCGCGTCCACCCCCTTGACCCAGCCATAGACCAAGATATAGGCGCGCAGGATGTCGAGCCGGATTTCCGGCAGCCGGGCCTGCTTGGCGGCGATCTGGCTCTCGCTGCGTCCCGTTTGCCAGAGCTGCAAGCGCGTGGGCGGCGAGTAGATCGCCAGGGGGCGCTTGGTTGGAATCCGCCGGCGTTCCGGCCCCACGCGCGCCCCCCGCAGCGCCGTCAGCATCGCCACCTCCTCGAACGGGCTGTTGAAGGCGGCGTGGGTGTAGCGCGTGTGCGTCGCCGTGTCCACCGGCAGGTCCTCCCCCACCCGGTTGAACCGCACCACAATGTTCAGCCCGCGGCCCGCCACGGGCTTGGTTTGCGTCAGGTAAATGGCGCTGGTCCCCCGCAGCCGGCGGCGGTGCGCATCAAACCACGGCGCCGGGAGCCAGTTGTCCGGCTGGAGGTGGGCGGCGAAGGGCAAGCCGAAGCGGGTGAGGAACAGGTCGCCGCCCTCGGCGGTCCGCGTCTGATGGTATTCCACCCCCTGAATGACGCGGCGAACGAACGGGCCGTCCGCCCGCCCGCCGGGGGGTGCCGCGCCGGCAACTTGTTCTCTAATGATTGGCATCAGTCGTTCTGGCCTCCACGGTGCCCTCATCTCCGCCGGCCCACAACCTCTTTCACGATCCCCATCCCCCGCCGTTCCCCTCGGCGCCCACACCGCGCTCAGGACCGGCCGCACCCGCGGGAGCGGAGGGGCGTCCCCGCGTCGGCTGCAATGGGTTTGAACCCACCGAGCGCTTCGCGTAGTCTCCGCACGGGTATGCCCAAGCCGCGGGACCATCCAGGCGCCGCCGATGACCCGAGAGCCGGTGTCGCGGCCGGTGCTTGCCCATGCGGCGCTCACCCCACCGCACCCAGGCTCCTCCGGGAGTACACTCATGATCGCTCTTGACCAACTGACCAAGCGGTTTGGCGCGCAGACGGCGGTGGACACCCTCTCCTTCGAGGTTCCCGCCGGCCAGATCGTCGGCCTTCTGGGCCCCAACGGCGCGGGCAAATCCACCACGCTGAAGATGCTCACCGGCATGCTCGAGCCGACCAGCGGCCGCTCCACCATCTGTGGCTTTGATTTGCGGCGGGAGCCCCTGGCGGTCAAACGCAGCGTCGGCTTCGTGCCGGAGTCGGGCGCGGTCTTCGAGTCGCTGACGGGTCTGGAGTACCTGGAAATGGTGGCCGCCCTCTACGGCATCCGGCCCGAGGCCGCCCGCGCGCGCATCAAACAGTTCATCGCCTTCTTCGATCTGAGCTTCGAGACGCTCACCGACAAGTTGCTGGGCGCCTATTCCAAAGGGATGCGGCGCAAGGTCGTGATCACCTCGGCCCTCCTCCACAACCCGCCGGTGGTCTTTTTCGACGAGCCGCTCGATGGGCTGGATGCCAACGCGGCCGTGGGCTTCAAGGCGTTGATCCAAACCTTGGCGCGCGAGGGCAAAACCATCGTCTATAGTTCCCACATCCTGGACGTGGTCGAGCGCGTCTGCCAACGGGTCATCATCCTCGACCACGGCAAACTCCGGTTGGACGGCAAACCGGAGGAACTGGTGGCCGCGCACGGCGCGGGGACGCTGGAGAAGCTGTTTACGCAACTGACCGGCGGCGCCGAACTCGAACGGCGGGCGGAGGATTTTGCCAAGACCTTCCGCTCATGAACCTGCGGACGAGCGTGGGCCTGGGGCGCCCGGAGCGGGTGCCCAGCGCCGCGACGACGTTGCGGCGGCTGTTCCTGACGCTGTTCCTGCGTGGTCACGCGGTGCGCCGGTTCCACCGGCAAAACGCGCCCAAGTCGATCGGCGCCAAGCTGGCGACGACCCTGGTGTTCTATCTGCTGTTTGGGGGCATGGCCCTCGTTCTCGTCGGCCAGCCCGTCTTCGCCCTCGCGGTCTATCTCCACGCGATGACCTTTGTTTTTCTAGGCATGTTCGTCGCCTCGTCGGCCGGGGAGATTCTCTTCAACAAAATGGAAGCGGACATTCTCCTGCACCGCCCGGTGAGCCCCGAGGCGATGCTCTGGGCAAAGATCCGTGTCCTGGTCGAAGTCTCCCTCTGGCTGGCGGGGGCGTTCAATCTGGTCGGCCTCGGCGTCGGCATAGGGACGACGGGCCACTGGCGGTTTCCGCTGGCACACCTGTGCTCCACCACGTTGGAGGCGCTGTTCTGCACGGGCTGCGTGGTTTTGGTGTATCAGATGTGCCTGCGCTGGTTCGGCCGGGAGCGCCTGGAGGGCCTCATGACGATTGCGCAGGTCATGGTCGCGGTCACCGCGGTCCTGGCCGGCCAGCTCCTGCCCCAGGTCGTCCTGCGCGCGGGCCGGGTCCTCAGCGTGGACGAGACCTCAGCCTGGATCGCCCTGCTCCCACCCGCGTGGTTCGCCGGCGTGGACGACGCGCTCGCCGGCAGCGGGCGGCTCGGGGCGTGGGTGCTGGCGGCGCTGGCCCTAATCCTCACCGCCTTGGTGCTCTGGCTCGCCTTCGGTCGCCTGGCACAAGATTACACCATCGGCTTGCAGGGGCTCGGGGAAACGGTTTCCCCACGCGCCGCCGGCGGCCGACGTCGGCGCTGGCTCGAGCGGCTGGTCCACAAGCCCCCCTTGAGTTGGTGGCTGCGCGATCCGGTGGCGCGCGTGTCGTTCTTGCTGACCGCCGCGTACCTCGCCCGCGATCGGGACGTGAAACTGCGCGTCTATCCCGGCATTGCCCCGATCCTCGTCCTCCCTTTCATCTTCCTGCTGCAAAACCAGCGCCACCAGGCCGGGGGCGATTTCGGGTTCGGCGTCCCGTTCTCCGGCTTTTACCTGGGCATGGTGCCGCTGTTTGGCATGCAGCTCCTGCAATACTCGCAGCAGTGGCAGGCGGCGGAGGTCTTTCGCGCCGCGCCGCTGGCGGGCCCCGCCGCGCTCTGTCAGGGAGCCCGGCGCGCGGTGGTCTGTCTGCTGGCCCTGCCGGTGCTGCTGCTGGTTGGACTTCTGGTGGCCCTGCTCCACGGGAGCTTGGCGCCCTTGGTCTTGTTCCTGCCGGGGGTCATCGCGTTGCCGGTCTTCGCGATCGTGCCCAACCTCGGCGGGCAGGGCGTCCCGCTCTCGCTGCCGACGGAGGCGGCGCAATCCACACGGCGCGGGCTGAAGATGATGCTCGTCATGTTCGTGGCCTTCAGCCTGGCCGGCGTGGCCTCCGTTTGCTGGTCCCACGGCTGGTTCTGGTGGTTTATCCTGGCCGAAAGCCTCGTTTGCCTTCCC
>JAJXTA010000555.1 GCA_021784265.1 bacterium
GCGGCTGCGCGGCAGGGCTGGCACACCCTCGGCCAGGTTCCGCGCGTAAACCTCCCGGGCGGCTTCGGGGCGCCCCAGCGATTCGAGGATTTGCCCCTGCACGGTCACCGCGTCGGCCAGCAGGTCTGGCCGGATGGTGTTGGTGGCGCTGGTCCACAGGTTGGTGGCTTGGGCCAGGGCCTCGGGCAGGCGGGCCGCGGCCAGGTCGATTTTCGCCCGCAGGAAATGGCCTTGCCACGCCAGTTCCGGGTTGAGGTTCCGGTTGGTGATCTGGTTGAGGGCGTTGGCCGCGGCGGTCTGATCTCGTGCGCGCAGCAGGGCCTCTCCCAGCAAGAGCCAGCCCCGCGTGGTCCAGGCATCGGTGGGATGCGCCTTGGCCGCCTGTTGGAACGCGCCGCCCGGCTCGGAGAGCAGGGCCACCGCCCGGTTGGTATCCCCCAGGCTGAAGCGACAATACGCCGCGTTGTAGCTGGCCTCCAGCCGCCGGTTGGACTTGGGGAAATCCCGGGCCACCCGCGCAAAGCCATCCGCCGCCGCCGACAAATCGCCTTTCTCGAAGGCGGCCTCCGCCTGCCAAAAGGCGAACTCGTCGCCCAGTTTGCCGGCGACCTCGCGGCGGGCGGCCAGCAAGGCTGCGGCTTCGGCATAGCGCTTGAGCTTCATCCGGGCTTGGGCTTGCAGCAGGACGACCTCCGCCACCTTTTCCGACTCGGGGAACTGGCTCAGAAAACTCCCGGCATCGAGGTCGGCGGTCTCGTACAAGCCGTCGTGGAAGAGCTTGAGCAGGGCTTCGTAGGACCGCGTTTCGGCCGGAGTAGCGCCCCAGGCCGTCAGTCCGGCCAGCACCACCGCGGCCAGGAATCCGCGCAGCGCCCCCACCAGATGCGTCATGGGCACGCGCCGGCGCCCGGCGCGCGGGGTGTCGCGTCGCGGGCACCCCGGCGGGGTCGCTTGGGGGGCGGGGTTCACGGTCGTATGGCGTCGCGGGCTACCTGTCAGTCTTGGTTGATGGAGCGCGGTGGCTCGAGGTCCGCCGCGCCCCTGACCCGAAAGCCTAGCAGGAGCCCTCACGCGAGGGAAGCCAGTTCCGGGAGCCCGAGCACCTTGCGCAGGTAACGGCCGGTGTGGCTGGCCGGGCACCGGGCGACCTGTTCCGGGGTGCCTTCCACCACCAGGCGGCCCCCCGCCTCGCCGCCCTCGGGGCCGAGGTCGAGAATCCAGTCGGCGCACTTGACCACATCCAGGTTGTGCTCGATGACGACCAAGCTGTTGCCGGCGGCGCGCAGCTTGAAGAGAACCTCGAGCAGTTTGGCGATGTCGTGGAAATGCAGACCCGTTGTCGGCTCATCCAGCAGGTAGAGGGTGCGGCCGGTAGCGCGGCGGCTCAATTCGCTGGCAAGCTTCAGGCGCTGGGCTTCTCCGCCGCTGAGGGTGGTGGCCGGCTGGCCCAGGCGCAGGTAGCCCAAGCCGACCTCGGCCAGCGTCTGGCAGGCCTCGTGAATGGGCGGCACGGCCCGGAAGAAGTTCACGCCCTCGTCCACCGTCAGGTCGAGCACGTCGGCAATGTTGAGACCCTTGTAGGTCACCTCGAGCGTCTCCCGGTTGTAGCGCCGCCCGCCGCAGGCCTCGCAGGTGACATAAACCGGGGGCAGGAAGTTCATCTCGATCTTCAACAGGCCGTCCCCTTGGCACTTCTCACAACGCCCGCCTCGCACGTTGAAACTGAACCGGCCCGGTTCGTAACCCCGGAGCCGGGCGGTGCGGGAGCGGGTGAACAGATCGCGGATATGGTTGAAGATCCCGGTGTAGGTGGCTGGGTTGCTGCGCGGGGTGCGGCCGATGGGGGCTTGGTCGATGACGATGACCTTGTCGAGGTGTTCGATCCCGCGCAGGGCGGTGTGGGCGCCAGGCCGTTCTGTGGCGCCGTGGAGCCGGCGGGCCAGGGCCCGGCGCAGGATATCATCGACGAGCGTGCTTTTGCCAGACCCACTGACCCCGGTCACGCAGGTCAAGGCGCCCAAGGGGACGCGGACATCCAGGTTCTTGAGGTTGTTCTCCCGCGCCCCGAGCACCTCCAGCCAACCCCGCTCGCTGCTGGGCGCCAGGCGCTTGCGTGGCACCGGGATGCTTAGCTCGCCCTTCAGGTATAAGCCGGTGAGGGAGCGCGGGTTAGCCATCACCTCCGCCAGCGTCCCGGCCGCGACGACCTGCCCGCCTTGCACCCCGGCGCCGGGGCCCAAGTCCACCACATAATCGGCGCTACGGATGGTCTCGTCGTCGTGCTCGACCACCAGTACGGAGTTCCCTAAGTCACGCAGCCCGGTCAAGGTCTGGAGCAGGCGCGCGTTATCCCGTTGGTGCAGTCCGATGCTGGGCTCGTCCAGGATGTAAAGCACGCCCACCAGTCCGGCGCCGATCTGGGTCGCCAGCCGGATGCGTTGCGCCTCCCCACCGCTGAGGGTGCCGCTCTCCCGATCCAGCGTCAGGTAGCCCAAACCTACGTTGCGCAGGAAGCCCAGCCGGGTCCGGATTTCGCGAATGATCTCGGCGGCGACCTTCTGCTGAAACGGGGTGAGTTTCAGCCCGGCGAAGAACTGGTCGGCCCGCTCGACCGAGAGCCGGCAGACATCCATAATGGAGCGGCCCGGTGGGGGGAGGGCAGGGCGCCCGGGTGGGGGAGTTGCCGCGTCGGCTCCGGTTGGTTTCTGGTTCTCCTCGCGGCCGCCCCGGGCGTCCGCGTCCGCGCCCACGGTCACCGCCAGGATTTCGGGCTTGAGCCGCTGACCGTGGCAGATGTCGCACGGGTGCAAGGTCATGAAGGCCTTGAGGCGGTTACGGGTGAACTCGCTTTCGCTCTCCTGATAGAGCCGTTGGAGGTTGGGCAACACCCCCTCGAATGGGCGGCTGAGTTGGCTCGGTTTGCCCGCCCGCCAGAAGGTGAAGGCCACCGCGGTCTCGCCTGAGCCGTGGAGCAAGGTCTGTTGGAAGGCCGCTGGCAGGTCTTTGAAGGGCGTCTCCACGCTCTGGTGGTAGTGCTGGGTCAGGCCCCGCAACAGACTCTTGTAGTAGGTCACCATCCGCTTGCCCCCCCGGCGCCAGGGCACCAGGGCGCCCTGCTCCAGGCTCCGTTCCGGGTCGGGCACGACCAGCGCCGCATCGAACACGAACTTCTGCCCCAGCCCGTGACAGACCGGGCAGGCGCCCAAGGGCGAGTTGAAGGAGAAATGCTTGGCGGTCGGCTGGTCGTAGGTGAGGCCGGTGGCCGGGCTGCGCAGGCGGTTGGCACACACCAGTTCGGCCCACGCCGCGTCCGCGGGGGCCTGGGGCGGTTGGTGCAGGGCCAGCAGCACCCCGTTGCCCCACTTGAGGGCCGTTTCGACCGAGTCGCCCAGGCGCGCCCGGGCGCCGGGTTCGACCAACAACCGGTCCACCACGACCTCGATGGTATGCCGCCGCTTGGGGTCTAACCGGGTCCGC
>JAJXTA010000556.1 GCA_021784265.1 bacterium
AGCGACCGCGCCAGGTCCCGCTTCTCGAAGGAGCGGGACGCCGACAAGGCCCTCAAAGAGCGGCAGAAGTGCCTCAGCGCCCTCGCCCAACTGGGCGACATCCCGCCGGAGGTCCTCCTGGCCCTGCCGTCGCCGGAGGAAATCCAACGCCGGGCCCGGGAAGCCGCGGCCAAAGCCCGGGCTGCCCTCGCCGGCGGGGCGGGGCCCGGCTGAGGTTCCTCCCGCCCCGCCCGATGCTCCTCCAGCTTGCCACGCGCCTGTGGCGCACGACCGACCATCGCTGCCTGCGAAAGTTCGCCTGGCACTTCGGGGTGCGGGGCGCCCTCTCGATCGAGCGGTTCAAGCGGCGGGTCAAGCGGGGCGAGTATTTCCCCGCCTACCTCTACATCTCGATCATCAACAGTTGCAACCTGCGTTGTCAGGGGTGCTGGGTGGATGTGGAAGCTCCGCGCGAGCTCATCGATCTGCCCGCTCTCAACCGCCTGATCACCGAGGCCAAGCGGGTGGGCAACACCTTTTTCGGGCTGCTGGGGGGCGAGCCGTTCATGCATCCCCAACTGCTCGAGGTGCTGGCCGCCCATCCCGACTGCTATTTCCAGGTGTTTACCAACGGCCAGTTCATCACGGCCAAGATCGCCGCCGAGTTGCGCCGGCTGGGCAATGCCTCGCCGCTGGTCAGCATCGAGGGCCGCGAGCAGGTCAGCGACCAGCGGCGCGGGAACAAGGAGGTCTTGAGCCGGACCCTGCGCGGGCTGGACCATTGTCTGGAAGCCGGCCTGCTCACCGGGGTGGCCACCAGTGTCTGCCAAACCAACCTCGAGGACCTGCTCAGCGAGGCTTGGCTGCGCGAGCTGATCCAGCGCGGGGTCCATTACGTCTGGTACCACACCTACCGCCCGGTGGGACCCAAGATCTCCCCGGAGCTGGCGCTGCGGCCCGACCAACTCGTCCGGGTCCGGCGGTTCATCGTGCGGATGCGCGCCCGGCTGCCGATTGCGATTGTGGACGCCTACTACGATCACGCCGGGCGGTCGCTCTGCCCGATGGTCACCGGCATCAGCCATCACATCAGCCCCCGGGGCGATATCGAGCCCTGTCCGATCATCCAGTTCGCCACGGAGAACATCCGCGATCCCCGCGGCATCGTCGCCACCCTGCGCGACTCCGCCTTCCTCCGCGATTTCCGGGCCGTCGCGGGCCAGGCCACCCGCGGGTGCGTGGTGTTGGAGCGGCCGGACTTGGTGCGGGAGCTGGTGGCGCGGCATGGGGCGCGGGATAGCACGCTGCGGGGCACGGCGTTGGCGGAGCTCGACGCGATGACCCCGCGCTTTAGCCAATGGCTGCCTGGGCGGGAGATTCCGGAGCAACATTGGGCCTATCGGCTGGCTAAATGGCTTTGGTTCAACGATTTCGGAGCCTATCGGCAGTCCGCCCACGCCAGCGTCGCCCGCCAGGTCGCCCTCGACACCCATCTCGATTCCCTCAACCCGCCCTTGAAAAACTCCCGAAGCGCCTTAAGTTAGCCGCACATCATGATCCGCCGTGTCCATCTCATGTGCGCACCGGCGCGGTGGGAGAGCCCTGCTGGTGCCAGCCGGCTCCAAGCACGCACCCTGACGTTATGTCCACCGCCCCGTTGATTCTGCCGCGTCCGGTGCCGGCGCAGCGTTTTCGTCCGCCCAAGGCGAACGTGCCGCAGACCCCGCTGGAGCGCAGCCACATGCTGCAAGTGGTCCGGCATTACGTGGCCGAGTTCAATCCGGTGCCGCCGATGCCGTTGAGCGAGCTGGGCCAGCACGCCGTCAAAGTCCTCGAGATGCTCCGCGGCAATCCGATCTACCGCGATTATCTGGCGGTCTTGATCAACAACGAGATGTGGCGGGAAGCCCTGGCGGCGGTGCCCTACGAGCGGCGGCTGCTGCTCCTGCCCAAGTGCCTGCGCGTCGAGAGCAAGTGTCCCGCCCCCTTTGACGAGTTCGGGCTGCTCTGCAAGCAGTGTGGGCTGTGCTCGATTCAAGACCTCCAAAACGAAGCCGAGCGCCTGGGCTATGCCGTGCTGGTGGCCGAAGGCTCGGCCATCGTTATGTCCATGATCCAGACCGGCCAGATCGAGGCCATCGTCGGGGTCAGTTGCCTGAGCGTCCTCGAGCGTGCCTTCCCGTACATGGAGGCCGCGGCCATCCCCGGCGTCGCCATCCCGTTGCTCCAAGACGACTGCATCGACACCACCGTTGACCTGGACTGGGTCTGGGACTTCATCCACCTGACCAGCGCCGACCGCACGCGCCGCCTGGACCTGGGCGCCCTCCAGGACGAGGTCGAGTTCTGGTTCACCCCTCCCTCGTTGGACCTCACCCTCGGGCCGCCCGAGGACGCGACCGAGCGGATCGCGCGCGAGTGGCTGCAGCGCGCCGGCAAACGCTGGCGCCCGTTCCTCACCGCCGCCGCCTATCAAGCCTTGCGGGCCGATCCCGCCGCCCCGCTCCCCGAGGATTTCCGCAAGATCGCCGTCGCGGTCGAGTGCTTTCACAAGGCCTCGCTCATCCATGATGACATCGAGGATAACGACGCCGAGCGCTACGGCCAGAAGACCCTCCACGCCGAGCACGGCGTGCCGGTGGCGCTCAACGTTGGCGACCTCCTGGTGGGCGAAGGCTACCGGCTGCTCGGCTCGGCCAAAGTCTCCGCCGAACAGCGGGCCCAGATGTTATTGGCCGCCGCGGCGGGCATGCGCCAGCTCTGTCGCGGCCAAGGGGCGGAGTTGAACTGGGCGCGCTGCCCGGCCCCGCTGAGTTCCCTTCAGGTGCTGGACATTTTCCGGCGCAAGACCGCCCCCGCGTTCGAGGTGGCCCTGCGCCTGGGGGCCGTTTATGCCGGCCTGGAGGCGCACGAGGAGGTCGGCAACGTCCTCCAGACCTACAGCGAAGCCTTGGGCATCGCCTACCAGATCCGAGACGACCTCAGCGACCTGGGCAGTCAGGGCGAAACCAACGACATCCAGGGCCTGCGCCCGAGCCTGTTGTTGGCCGTCGCGTATGAGCGCGCCCAGGGTGAGACCCGCGAGTGGCTCGCCGCCCGCTGGCGCCGCACCCCCCTTACTCCCCCCCAGGCGCATCAGGTCGAAACCCTCTACACCGAGCTCAAAGCCGACGAGCGCGCCCGCACCCTGCTGGAGACCTATAAGGAGACCGCCATCCGCGCCCTGGGCGACCTCGAAAACGCGAGCCTGAAAGGCCTCTTGCGCCGGGTGATTGGACGCATCTTCACCGACCCCGAAATCAAGGGCTGGTGCAAGGAATTCGAGGCCAAGAACGCCGCCACACGCGCGGCGCAACCCGCCCCGGCCTCGGCCGCCACCAGCCCCCCACCGAACTCACGGACGACACCGACACTCCCTTAACCTTACACCAGCCACCGACCGATTTGCGCAGGCCGTGACGGGGACTGCGCCAGCGGCCTATGAGACCC
>JAJXTA010000557.1 GCA_021784265.1 bacterium
GGGGGGGGGGGGGGACCGCCGGGAGGCGCGTCCCCCAGCCCGTGCAGGGCGCGGTCGAGCCACTCCGGGAACACCGCGTCGTAGTCCGCGTCACAGTCGGCGCGTGCGGTCACGCGGCGGCCGCCCAGCTCCGCGAGGCGGTGGTCCAGGTCTTTGGCGCATTGGCAGAACTTCTCGTAGTGGGTGTCGCCCAGGCCGCAGAGGGCGAACTGGAGCTGAGGCAGGCGGGGAGCCTTGGGGTCCAGCAAGTGCTGGACAAAGGCGCGCGCGTTGTCGGGAGGCTCACCATCCCCGTAAGTGCTGGTGATGAGCAGCAGCCGTTGCTCCCGCGTGAGGGCGTTGAAGTCGTAGCCCGCCAGGTCGCAGACGGTAGGGGCGAAGCCGCGTTGGCCGGCCGTCTTGGCGGCGCGCTTGGCTAGCGCCTCCGCGTTGCCGGTCTGCGAGCCGTAGAGGATGGTGAGGGGGCGGAGAGCCGAAGCCGGGGCCGGCCCGGCGGCAGAGGCGCACCCCGCCACGGGCACGCGGGAGAAGAGCCCCGCCAGGAAGCCGTTCAGGTAGGCGCGCTGCTCGGGGGTGAAGGGGGCGGTCTCGGGCAACGCCGGGACCACGTTCGCCGGCAGCGGAGCGGGCGGGATGGAGGGCAGCGCGGGGGCGGTCATTCCGAAAAGAGCTCCTGCAGCCGTTTGAGGTCGTGACGGCGGGTGAACGCGGCGAAGCTCTCCCCCGCCTCGCGCCGGGCCAGGTACGTGCCTAAAACCCGCTCCAGCAACTGGGGCAGGACGGAGACGGGCACGCCGCGAAAGATTTCTTTGCCCACGGCTTGGTTGGGGCCGTAGCCGCCGCCGAGGACGACATGGTAGGCCTCGACTTGTTCGCCACTGAGGGTTGCCTTGGCGCCGAGCAAGCCAATGTCCCCTACGTAATGCTGGGCGCAGGAGTTGGGGCAGCCCGTCACGTGGATGTTCAATGGTTGGTCGAGCCGCACCCGCTTCTCGAGGTAGCGAGCCAGGCTCAGGGCATGGGCTTTGGTATTGGTGGCCGCCCATTTGCAGCCGGCACTGCCCGTGCAGGCGACCAGCCCGCCGGCGATCGGGCCGGCGGAGTACGGGAGGCCCAAGCGCACGACGCTGCGTTTGACGGTCTCGACAAAGCCGTCCGGGATATCGGGCAGCAAGAGGTTCTGCCACGGAGTCAGCCGCAGGCTGCCGGAACCGTAGTGAAGCGCCAGCTCGCTGAGGCGGCGCATCTGCCGAGTTTGCAGCCGACCGACCGGGACCAACACGCCGATGTAATTCCGGCCCTTTTGCGCCTGCTTATAGACCCCGAGATGACCGTGGGGGATGGGGGGGTGCCCCGGCAGGCAGCCCTCGCGCGGCAAGCGGGTCAGGGGGAAGGCCAGTTTCCTTTCGGTTTCCTGGAGGAACCGCGCCGGGCCCCAGCGGTCCAAGAGATGTTTGAACCGGGCCTTCTTCCGATCCGTCCGATCCCCGTGCTCGTTGAAGACGCGAATCATGGCCGCCGCTACCGCGACGCATTCGGAGGGCTTGAGGAGGAGGCCGGCGTCTCTGGCGAACTGCTGGTGACCGGTCACGCCGGCCAGCTCGCAGCGGAAGTACACCCCCGGGGCCACCGCTTGCTCCGGACCCACCCGCACGGCGACGAAGCCGAGGTCGTTCGTGTCGGCCAGCGCGCTGACCGCGCCGCCGCCGTCGAAGGCCACATTGAACTTGCGCGGCAGGCTGTAGAGCTCGCGATGGTTCAGGATGTAATGGTGCAGCGCTTTGGCCAGGGGCCGGGTGTCAATCAACTCCGCGGGGTCGATCCCGGCGGTGGGGGAGGCGGTGACGTTGCGGACGTTGTCCACGCCGGAGCCGCGGGCGGTGAGGCCGAGTTCCTGGAGCTGGGTCAACACCTTGACGGTGTTGCGCGGGGCGATCTGGCGAATCTGGAGATTGGCACGGGTGGTCAGGTCCGCATAGCCACCGCCCCATTGGTCGGCGAGGTCGGCCAAGCCGGCGAGTTGAAAAGCGGTAAGCTCGCCCGCGGGGACCCGGCAGCGCAGCATGAAGGAGTTCTGGGCCGGACCGACCCAGAAGAGCCCGAAGTAGCGGAAGCGGAAGGTGTCTTCCTCGTTGGGGGCCTTGTCTTGTTCGGCGTGTGCCAGGAGGCGGTCCCAACTGTCCAAAGGATGTTCCTCCAGCTTCCACCGCTCCTGTTTGGTAAGGTCGGCGAGGGGTGTGCCAAAGCAGGTCCTCTCGGAGGGGGCGGCGAGGTTGGCGGCGCCTGGGCTGGGGGTAGCGCTGAGCCGGCCGTCGGTGGTCACTCCCACGAAGGGCAGGCCGCCCGGCGACGCCAGCCCGGCAAAGAACCCTTCGAGGTATTCCTTCTGCTCGGGGGTAAAGGGGTTTGAGGGGGCGGCGGCAGCCGGCCTGGACTCGAGGAGCGCGGTCATCGGCGTGGTTTGGGGGGCTGGACGGGCCAGAGGTTCACGGCGCAGGCCTTATAGGCCGGCTGACGGGAGTGCGGATCGAAGGCGGCGCGAGTGAGCCGATTGGTCGCCGGGTAATGCATGGGCATGAAGAGGTGGCCGGGTTGGACGGTGGGAGTCAGGTGTGCCGCCGCTTGCACCGTCCCCCGGCGCGAGGCGAGGCGGACCTCTTGGTTGGGACGGATGCGCAGGCGTTGGGCGTCCAGGGGGTTGATCTCGACGTAGGCCTGTTCGGGAGCGAGCTGGCGCAGCACGGCGGACTTCGCGGTGCGGGTTTGCGTGTGCCATTGGGCGCTGGTCCCACGCCCGGTCAGTAAGAGGAACGGGTATTCCCGATCCGGCGGTTCGGGGAGCGGCCGAGGGGCTTCGAAGAGGAACCGGGCTTTGCCGTCGGGGTGGTAAAAGCGGCCATCGCCGAAGAGACGGCGCTCGCGCTCGCGGGGTGTCGGCGCGGCCATTTGGCCCTCGGGCCCCGCGGGCCAGGGCCACTGAATCCCGCCAGCTTCTTCAATCATCGCGTAATCGCGGATGCCGGTGATGTCGCAGGGCTGCCCGCGCGAGAGGCGTTTGAGGGTCTGGAAGGCCGCCTCCGGCGCATGCCATTCGCGGAACCAGGCGGCGCAGCCCCAGTAGTGGGCGGCCAGACGGACGATGTTGAAGTCGCTCAAGGCCTGGCCTGGGGCGGAGGCGACCTTCCGGATGAGGCCGATCCGGCGCTCGCTGTTGATGAAGGTGCCCTCTTTCTCACCCCACCCGGCCGCAGGGAGGAGGAGATGAGCTTGGCGGGCGGTTTCGGTACTCGCGTACATATCCTGGACCACCAGGAACTCGAGCCGCTCCAACCGGCGGGTCAGGGTCTGCTGGTCGATCCAAGAGTGCGCGGGATTGGTGGCGACGATCCACAATCCCTTGATCCGCCCGGCGTCGATGCCGGCCAGGATTTCATCGTAGGCCCAACTATTCCGAGCGGGAATACG
>JAJXTA010000558.1 GCA_021784265.1 bacterium
GTCGGAATAGTTGGTGTGGATATGCAAGTCGCAGAGCAGCATCGGCGGAACGCGCGCGGGCCGGGGGGCGGGCGTTGCCTCCCTCCGTCCCAGCCCTTCGAAGAGGCGCAGGGGACGCCCGCCGTGGAAGGACGCTTCGGCTTCCTGGAGGATCAGCTCCGCGATGCGCAGCGCCGCGTCGGGTCGGCCGAGCCGCCTCAGGTTCCGCCGCCACTCTTGCCACTGGCGGCCGTGGTGGGCGAAGGCCGCTTCGACCAGCGCGCGGAGCTCTTTCCGGTGGGTCGCGATGGCGCCAATGTTCAAGCGCTCGATCAGCCGGGCATTGCCTTCCTCCTGGCCGGGAATGACCTGGTTGACGATCATCGGACAGCCGGCGGCGATGGCCTCCTGGACCATCGCCCCGCCGGCCTTGCCGATCACCAGGTGGTGCGAGCGGAGCAGGTGGGGCATCTGGTTGGTCCAGCCGTAGATGCCGACGCGCCGACCATAGTCGCGCAAACGCTTCATCAGTTTGGCCTTGAGGGTGGCGTCGCGTCCGACGGTGATCGTCAAGTCCAGGTGGCGCACCTTGAGCAGGCGGTCGATGGTCTTGCCCGCCTTGGCCTTGCCGGTGTTGATGACGTAGAGCACCTTGCGGCGGTCGCTGAGTGGGTCGGCCACCCGCCCCGTCGTGCTCGCCTCGAGGAAGACCGGGCTGACGGGAAAGCCCAGGGCGGCAATCGAGGCGGCCGGGACGCCCGCGTGGACGAGCACGTCGGCCGTGGCGGCATCCGCCACCACAAACCGATCGCTCGGGGCGCCATACCAGGCCGAGCAGACGCTCTCCACATCCGTGATCACGGTGATCAGCCGGAAGGGACGTTCGGCGTGATCGCGGTAAAGGTCCCGGATCAGGTGGGGATAGACCGGGTAGGTGCAGACCACCACGTCCGGCTCCGTCCCGTGCAGGACGCGGGCCAGGGCGGCGCTCAGTTTTCCCATCAGGTCGGTTTGGCGCCGGAAGAGGCCGGGGTGATCCATGACGGCAAAGAGGCCCGACCATACCCCTGGGGCGTAGCGGACCAGGCCCTGGTAGGTTTGCTTGAGCAACGTGTTCAGCAGGCCGTAGGTCGTTTCGAACAGGTCGAGCACTTCCACCTGGGCGTCGTCCGTGACTAACTCGAGACCGTCGCGGAGATTGCGGGCGGCGGCGTTGTGGCCATCGCCGAAACCGGCGGTGAGGATGAGGATCTTCTTCATGGGTCGTCGATCACGACCCCACCGTGGCACAGCAACGTGACAGGCCGATGACGCCCCGGCAAAGAGTTGTCCACATTCCTCGCCGCGCGCGGCTTTGGCTCCGCCGGCATCGTGCCCGCCTCGGGCCAGGACAATTTCACCGGGCGTACGCCTCGTGGAGTTGTCCGCGCGGGGCGTTTCGTGCCGTGGGCCGATGCGGCAGCCGAAACGACGCGCGGCCGGACCGGTGCGAAGGGGACGCCCAGCCTTGCGTTTACTCCAACACGCCAGGGCGGCCAGGCCCGCCCGCGCGGGCCGGATGGGGCGGCGGGAGGGGTGCCGCCTTAAGGCTGGACCTGAGCCACGCGCCCGGGCGCGCGTCGCCCCGGGCCCGGGCGCTGGGTCAGCCCATCACCCAGGTCCGCGCGCGCCGCTTCCGCCTGCCCCTGGAGGAAGGTCACGATCTCAGGGTGTTGGGCGGCGAGGTCGGTGGCCTCGCTCACGTCCTGGACCAGGTCATAGAGTTCCGCGTGCTCGAGGCGCCGCTGTGCGTAGGGGGCTGGGGTGCCGTCCCGCCCCCCAGGCCGCCCTCCCAGCGTGCGATAGGTATGGGGAAGTTGGAGTTTCCAGCGCCCGTCGCCCGTGGTGACCGCCTGGAGCTGATTGACCTCGTAATAGAACCAGTAGGCCGGGTGGGGGTTCTTCGCCCCCCGCCGGCCGGCGATGATCGGCCACACGTCGAGCCCGTCGATCTTGTGCGCCGGCAGCGGCGCGCCAATCCGCCGGGCGATCGTCGGAAACAGATCAATCGTCATCAGCATCTGCCGGGACTCCGTTCCCGCCGGGATGTGGCCCGGCCAGCGCATGAGACACGGTTCGCGGGTGCCGCCCTCCCAGTTGGTGCCTTTGCCCTCGCGCAGGGGATAGGCACTGCCGGCGTGGTTGCCGTAGCTCAGCCAGGGGCCATTGTCGGAGGTGAAGATCACCCAGGTGTCGCGGTCCAGGCCGGTCCGTTTCAGGGCGGCGAGGATCTGCCCCACCGACCAGTCGATCTCTTCGATCACGTCGCCGTAGAGGCCCCGGGCGGTTTTGCCGCGGAACTTGTCGCTGACGTGCAAGGGGACGTGCGGCATGTTATGGGCCACATATAGGAGAAACGGCTGGGCTTGGTGCTGCTCGATGAACCGCACCGCATGCTCGGTGTACCACGTCGTAAGCTGGCTTTGATCCTCGTGCGTCATCCTGGGAATCACCACCTGCTCGCCCGCGTACATCGCCAAGTCCGGGTAGCCGCGTTTGCGCGCCGCCGCGTCCGGGGGCAGCTTCACCAGGTCCGGATGCAACGGCCACATGTCATTCGAATAGAGGAGGCCGAAGTACTCCTCGAAACCGTGCCGGGTGGGGAGGAACTGGGGCGCGTCGCCCAGGTGCCATTTGCCGAACATGCCGGTGGCGTAGCCGCGCTGGCGCACCAGCTCCGCCAGCGTCATCTCGTCCCGGTTGATGCCGACCTTCGAATGCGGCCCGAGGGCGCCGTGAATCCCGATGCGGTTCGGATAGCAGCCCGTCAACAAGGCCGCGCGCGAGGCGGAGCAGACCGGCTGGGCGACGTGGAAGTTGCGGAAGACGCAGCCTTCGGTCGCCATCCGATCCAGATTCGGCGTCTGGAAGCCCCGGGCGCCAAAGACGCCCACGTCGGCGTAACCCTGGTCATCGGTGAAGATGATCACGATGTTCGGGGGACGGCGCGCGGCCAGGGCCGGGGTGCCGGCGCTCCCGAGCCCCAGCAGCAGTGCCGCCAGGAGCTTGGCGGTTAAACGAGCGTGCATGCCGGGGATTCAAACCGGTTGGTGCCCCGCGCGCAAACCCAATTCGGCGCGCTGGGGGCAGGGTGGACCGCGCGTGTACGGGGGAAAGACGGACCGCCCGCGTGCTGGGGGGCAACACGGACCGCGACCGGTCCCCGGTCGCCGCCGCGGCGTTGCTGCGCGAGACGGGAGCACGGGTGCGTTTCGCCCCCTCGGCCGCCTCGACCCGCAGGGTCCACCGGACCTCCGGGTGTTCCGGAGCCTCTCGGTTGGTGGGGTTGAGCCGAGGCACCCGGACCGCCTGGTTGGCCCGCTGGTTCCCGCCCCTCAGCGGCGCCGGCCACCTCGGCCGCCAACACGACCTACTTCCTGGTCAGCCACCAGACCCAAGGCGGGGATGGGTGGTACGACTATTACACCGACACGCT
>JAJXTA010000559.1 GCA_021784265.1 bacterium
CGGCGGGCGCCGCTTGGCGAGGCGACGCACCGCGTCGCGGGCACCGGCCAGCGTGGCCGCCGGCCCGTCGGTCCGCTCGGGGTTGGGTTGGGGAAGGCGCCCGGACCAGGCATCGTTGCCTTGGGGTGAGAGGTAGAGGAGCACGGTCGTAGCGGCCGGCACGGCGGTCGCCCCGACCGCCGCGCCCCCGAGCCAGGTCAGGAGTGCCAGCGCACCGGTCACGCGGCGCGCCCCGCGCCATTGGAAGCCAATCAGATGCATGGGACCAAACCAAGGAATGGTTGCATGCGGGCCGGCCAGGCTGCAACCTCGAGAGAGCGTGGCACGCATGGAACCGACGGCAACAGTGCGGCTGGATAAGTGGCTTTGGGCCAGCCGGGTCTATCGGACCCGCTCCCTGGCGACCGAGGCGTGTCGGGCGGGCCACGTGCGTCTGGCGGGCCACCGGGTCAAGCCGGCGCACCCGGTCAAAGTGGGAGAAACCCTCACCGTTCAGTCCGGCGAGTTGGTGCGCACGCTCCGGGTCGTGGGGTTGGTGGACCAGCGGGTGGGTGCCGGGCTCGTGCCGCATTACTTGGCCGACCTCACCCCCCCGGCGGCCTACCAACAGCAGCGCGAGCGTTCCCTCGCCGCACCGCGCGGCTGGCCCCAGGGCCAGGGGCGGCCCACCAAGAAGGCCCGCCGACTGCTGGACCGGCTGGGGTGGGGGGCCGGTCCGGAGTGACGGAGTGACTGGCGGCCCGCGATTGGCCTTGCCGGGGCACCAGGTTTGTAGGACGCTGCTTGGCTTGCGGCCCCTAAAGCGCGACCGCAGTGTTGCCGATACTCAAGTCGGCTCACCTAGCTGGCCGGATACCCATGAAGACGCGGATTTTGGTAGTCGATGACGAGGCTCCGATACGGGAGTTGCTCGCGGCTTATCTCACGAAATACGGGTACGAAGTGGTGACCGCCGCCAGTGGCGCTGAGGCCCAACGCCTCGCCGACGGCGAGACGGTCCACCTGGCCATCCTTGACGTGGTGCTGCCGGACACCGATGGCATGGAATTGCTCGCCCAGCTCAAGCAAGGCCACCCCAATCTCCCCGCTGTGTTGCTGACCGGAATCGGCTTCGATGAGGAGCTGCTCCAGGAAGCGCAGCGATGCGGCGCGGCCGGGTACGTGAGCAAGGCCCTCCCCCTGGACCAATTGTTGATGGAAGTGCGGCGGGTGCTCAAGTACACGGCCCCGCAGCCGGCGGAGCCGCACTGAGGCGGCTGCGGCTGCCCACCCGTGGCGGCCACCGGGCCGGAAACGGCCAGGATTTCCCGCACGACTAGCGGGCCCCCGATCAACCTCGCGCGACTCGCGCCACTCCGCCGACGCCGCCAGCAGCCGGATTAAGCGGGCGCGCTCGTGGCCTCCAAGTCCTCCGTCTCCAGGAAACCCTGTAACTGGCGGATCCGAGTGGGGTGGCGCATCTTCCGGAGCGCCTTGGCTTCAATCTGCCGGATGCGTTCGCGGGTGACTTTGAACTGCTTGCCGACCTCTTCCAAGGTGCGCGAGTAGCCGTCGCCGAGCCCGAAGCGCAGCTCGAGCACCTTGCGCTCGCGTTCGGTGAGGGTCTCCAGCACGTCACTCAGCTTGTCCTTCAGGAGGCTGTAGCTGGTCATGTCCGACGGGTTTTCGGCGGACTTGTCCTCGATGAAATCACCGAAGTTGGTGTCCTCGCTGTCCCCGACGGGCGATTGGAGGGAGATGGGTTGTTGGGCCATCTTGAGCACTGCCCGGACGCGCTCGACGGGCATCTGCATCTCATCGGCGATCTCCTCCGGCGTGGCCTCGCGCCCGAAATCCTGCACCAACTGCTTCTGCACCCGCATCAGTTTGTTGATCGTCTCGATCATGTGGACCGGGATCCGGATGGTGCGGGCCTGGTCGGCAATCGACCGGGTGATGGCCTGGCGGATCCACCACGTGGCGTAGGTGGAGAATTTGTAGCCGCGGCGGTATTCGAATTTCTCGACCGCCTTCATCAGCCCCATGTTCCCCTCCTGGATGAGGTCGAGGAAGGAGAGCCCGCGGTTGGTGTATTTCTTGGCGATGGAGATGACCAGCCGCAGGTTGGCTTCGACCATCTCGGTTTTGGCCTGGAGGGCCTTTCGGGTGAAGTGCTGCAACTGCTGGTAGGCGTGCAGGTAGTCGGCGCACGGCATCCGGACAAAGACCTCCAGGGCGCGGATCTTTTTTTGCTCCGACTGGACGATCTGCTGGAGCTGCGGGCTCTTGCGCTGAGCATCCAGCTCGTGGATGGTCCGCTGGCTCAGCAGCATCTTGTCGTGGATGTTGTCGGCCACCAAGGCCATCTCCTCGATGACCTTCTGTTTGTAGTAAAACTTGGCGAAGGTGCCTTGGAGGCGGGTGTCGAGCTTGCGGCACTCAGCGGCGAACTTGTCAGCCTTGGGCTTGTTCGGCTCGGCTTGCCAGGCCCCGTATTTGTCGTCCACCGCCTGGTCGATCACCCGCACGTCCTTGACCAGCTTGCGTAGCGCCCGCAGGTGGTTCTCTCGCCCCTCGACTTTCTTGTCCAGGATCACCCGGTCGAACCGTTCCTTGGGGGGTTCGGAGATGAGCTTCTCCGCCAGGGCCATGTGTTCTTTGCCGGCAAAGCCGAAGCTGTAAATGATCCGCTTGACCTCGTTTTCCGCTTCCTCGATCCGCTTGGAGATCTCGACCTCCTGCTCGCGGGTCAACAGGGGCACCTGGCCCATCTGCTTGAGGTACATCCGCACCGGGTCATCGAGGATGTCCAGGCGCGCCTTCTCGTCCTCCTCCTCCGGTTCGGGCTGTTTGACCCGGTCCACCTCGGCCTGATCGACGATCTCCACCTCGAGGTTGCGCAGCTTGATGTAGATTTCGTCCAGCTCCTCGGGGGAGACCACGCTATCGGGCAGGGCGTCGTTGATGTCGGTGTAGGTCAGGTAACCTTGCTCTTGCGCCAAGCGGACCAATTCCTTGATCTTCTCCTGCAGATCGAAGGCGGCGGCCGCGCGCCCTTCGGTGGCGCCGTTGGCGCCTGGCTCTGGCGCCGCGGTGTTTGGGCCGCCCGATTCCCGATGCGGCACCGGGGTCGCGGGGCTGGCGCCCGCCCCGGCGGGCTGGAGGTCGGCGGGGTGGCCCTCACCGTTCTCCGCGAGCTTCCCGCCCGTCTTGCCACCCACTTTCGCTGCCGGAGAACCACTAGCCTTGCCGCCCGCCGCCTTCTTGCACTTCGATTTTGACATAGTCACCTGAACCGGTTCGCCCACCGAGGCGAATTCAAACGAGCCCTGAACTATCGTGTCTGCGGCCGAATGAGTCAAGCTGCGGTTTCGCGCCTGCAATCGTGTTCCACGCCGCCTGGGCCGGGCGTCCCCGCGGAGGGGCCGGCGCCGGACCGGCGCGCCCAACGCCGGCGCGCCCGCCACCTGCCCGG
>JAJXTA010000560.1 GCA_021784265.1 bacterium
CCTGACCCAAGGCCACGCCCGCCACCTCCCCTTCGCGGACCGGAGCTTCGACCTCGTACTCTCGATCAATACCCTCCACAACCTGCCCTGCCACGAGTTGGACCAGGCCCTGCGGGAAGTCCAACGGGTGGGCAAACAGCACCGCTACCTCTGCGTCGAGTCCTACCGGAATGAGGAGGAGAAGGTGAATCTGCTCTACTGGCAGTTGACCTGCGGCTCGTTTTATAGTCCCGCGGAGTGGGCGTGGTGGTTTCGCCACTGCGGTTACGAGGGCGATTGGTCGTTCATTTATTTCGAGTAAGGCTCCGCCACATGACCGAGCAAACCAAAGAAGCGCAATACCAGTTCCTGCTTGACCAGGAAAAGGAAGGGCTCGAACAACTGGGCCTGATGAGCAGCCAGGTGTGGCGGGACGATCCGCGTCGGCTCCTCTTCGTCCTGGCACGCTACAAGTTTGTGGCCAAACTCTTCGCCGGCCTGGGCAAGGTGCTAGAGGTGGGGTGTGCCGATGGCTTCGGCACGCGGGTGGTGCGGCAGGAGGTGCCGGAGGTGGTGGCGACTGATTTCGACCCCGTCTTCATCGCCCGCAACCAAGCCCGGGTGCATCCCCGGTGGAACATCCGCTTTCTCGCCCACGACATGTTAGCCGGGCCGCTGGCCGAGGGCTTCGACGGGGTCTATGCGGTGGACGTCCTCGAGCACATTCCCGCGGCGCGGGAGCGCGTGTTTGTGGGGAACCTGGCCGGCTCGCTGAGCCCGCACGGGGTTTGCTTGATCGGCACGCCCTCGCTCCAATCCCAGGTCTATGCCTCGCCCCCGAGCAAGGCCGGCCATGTGAACTGCAAGGATGCGCCGGGCTTGAAGGCGCTGATGGGAGGGTTCTTCCATAATGTGTTCCTCTTCTCGATGAACGACGAGGTCGTGCACACCGGCTTTTATCCCTTAGCCCACTATCTCTGGGCGCTGTGCTGTCAGCCCAAAGCGGCGTGAGCGACCGGCGGCTAGTTATCGGGGCCGACGGGTTGGTGGGCGGGGCGTTGCGGACCTACTGGCGCCACGCCCGGCGAGCGGTGACCGGCACGAGTCTTCTGCCCGTCGCCGGCGACCCGGAGGTCGTGCCCCTGGATTTGGCCGGGGGGCCGGCGCGCTGGCCGACGCTGCCCCCGGCGCGGGCGGCCGTGCTGTGCGCGGCGATCACCAGTCTGGAGGCCTGCCGCCGAGACCCCGGCGGCACCCGGGAGATCAATGTGGTGCAGACGCTGGCGTTGGCCCGGCGCCTGGCCGAGCAGGGTTGTTTCGTGGTCTTCATTTCCTCGAATCTGGTGTTTGACGGCACCCGGCCGCGGCGGCACCCGGACGACGCCGCTTGTCCCCAGACCGAATATGGCCGGCACAAAGCGGAAGCGGAGGCGGGCTTGGCCAGCCTGGGAGATCGGGTCGCCATCGTCCGCCTGACGAAGGTTTGGCATCCTGGCCTGGCCCTGCTCCGCGGTTGGCGGGAGAGGTTGGAGCGCGGCGAGCCGATCCAGCCCTTTACCGACTTAGCCTGTGCGCCTATCTCCCTCGAGACGGTCGTGCGCGTGTTGGCGCAAGTGGCCGACGAGGCCCGAAGCGGTATTTGGCAGCTCTCGGCCGCGGCCGACGTGAGCTACGCCGCCGTCGCTGGGCGCTTGGCGGAGCGGCTGGGGTGCGCGGCGGCGTTGGTTCGACCCGTCGCGGCCGCCTCAACCGGGCGGTTGGAACATTGCCCGGCCCACACGACCCTGGAGGCCGCCCGTGCCGCCTCCCTCCTCGGCGTGCCCGTGCCGGAGCCCTGGACCGTCATCGATCCCACCCTTGCCTATGTCCCCGAACCTCGCTGAAGCGGCGCCGCGTTGCCATCACTGTGGCCAGACCCAATTGCGCCCCGCGCTTGGCTACGAGCAGGCCCAGCGGGTCACGTCCGACTGCAAGCCCTGGCGCGCGGGTGGAGTGTTGGCTTTATGCCCGGCCTGTGGGCTGGTGCAAACCGTCGTTGGGCCGCGCTGGCAGGCCGAGGCGGAGGAGATCTACGCCGCTTACACCATCTACCACCAGAGCGGCGGACGGGAACAACCGATTTTCGCGGGCCCAGCCGGAGCCGCCCAGGCGCGCTCCGAGGCGATCATTCAGGCGCTCGTTGCGCACACGCCCATGCCCGCGCGGGGCCGTTGGTTGGACGTGGGTTGCGGCAACGGGGCGCTGTTGCGGGCCTGCGGCCAAGCCCTGCCCGGCTGGACCTTGTTCGGTTCCGAAGTCAACGATAAGTACCGCGGGGTCGTCGAAGCCCTGCCCGGGGTCGAGCGACTTCTGACCGGCCCGCTTGCCGGCCTGCCCACCGGCTTCGACCTGATCTCGCTGGTCCACGTGCTGGAACACGTCCCCGGCCCGCAGGCCCTGCTGCGCGACCTGGCTGGCCATCTCAACCCAGGTGGGCGGCTGTTGGTCGAGGTGCCGGACTGTCGCCAGAACCCCTTCATTCTGATGGTGGCCGATCACTGTTCACACTTCTCGCTCGGCATGCTGCGACGCGTGGTGGCCGGCGCGGGGTACAAGCTCCTGCACGCGACCGAGACCTGGGTGCCCAAGGAGATCACCCTCGTTGCTCAACTCACCCCTGGCCTCTCCGCCGCCAGCGAAGGACCTTGCCTGGGCGAATCCGACCAAGTCCTGACGGGCTGGGCGACGTTGCAGGCGATCGTCAACCAAGTCGCGCTGCTGGCGGCTCAGCCGGGGTTCGGGATTTTTGGCACCTCGATCGCCGCCACTTGGCTCGATGCCCAAACCGGTGGCCGGGCCCAATTCTTCGTAGATGAAGACCCGCACCGGGTGGGCCAGGAACACTTGGGCCGGCCCATCCTGGCGCCGGCCACTGTGCCCGCGGAGGCGAAGGTCTATCTTGCCCTGCCGCCCGCCCTCGCGACCCGGGTTGCCCAACGCCTGCGCGCCGCCCGACCTTCGGTGGAGTTGGTTAGCCCCTGAGGGGGTGGCAGCGACGCTGGGCGGGGCGGGCCCGGGGACCGCTTGGCCGCGGGCCGGGCGCCCGGGCGCTGCCGCTGGCAAAAACGCTTGCTTCCGCGGCCGGAGGTGCGCAGGGTAGGGGTTCCGAGGTCGTGGCTGGGCCCTGGTGGGCTTGGAAACGGCGCCGCGTGGCGCCGTGAGCCTTGGCCTAGAGCTGTAGCTGGGATTCACCCTGTGACCAAAGAAGAGCCCATCGAAGTGACGGGAACCGTGACGCAAGTTCTGCCCGGCACCATGTTTCGGGTAGCGTTGCCGAACAAGCACGAAGTGTTGGCGCATATCTCCGGCAAGATGCGGAAGAACTTCATCCGCATCAGCGTCGGCGACACCGTGAACTTGGAGATGTCGCCTTACGACCTCAATAAGGCGCGGATCACCTTTCGCCATCCCTAGGCGGGAGCCGCCCG
>JAJXTA010000561.1 GCA_021784265.1 bacterium
GCCTTCACCATTCCGATTCTGGATGACAACCTGGTGGAACCGGACGAGACGGTGTTGCTGGCCTTGACCAACGCCACCGGCGGGGCGGTGTTGGGCCTGGTGAGCAACGCGGTGTTGACCATCGTCGAGACGAACGCGACCCCCTTCCACAGCTTGAATCTAACCCCGGTCTTTGGCGGCACGGTCACCCCTGGGGCCGGGCCGTACCCGGCGGGCTCGATCCAAATCCTGACGGCGGTGCCCGACCGGGACTTCATGTTTGTGGGCTGGGCGGGCACGACCAACTCGCCACAAGACCCGTTGGTGTTGACGATGGACCGTGACTACGTGCTTACGGCCCAGTTCCGGCCGATCGCGTACACGTTCGACTTCGCGCCGCCCTTCTCGAGCACGAACCTGTTGGCGGCCCCCTGGGCGACGTCGGGCGACCAACCCTGGCTCCTGGCCGCCGGGGCCGGTCCCGCCGGCGGTTACGCCTTGCGCTCGGGGCCCATTTCCGACAGCCAGCAGAGCCTCGTGCAGTTGGGCGTGAGCACCCGCGCGGGGGCGGCCTCGTTTGACTTCCGGGTGAGTTCGGAACAAGGGTGGGACTTCCTGGAGTTCTATCTCGACGGCTTCCTGGTCGAGCGGTGGTCTGGAGATCAACCGTGGCAGACCTACCAGTTTCAGGTCTCCGCCGGAGGCCATCTGCTGGTCTGGCGCTACGTGAAGGACCCCAATTTCAGCGCGGGGCAGGACGCGGCCTGGATCAGCAATCTCTACCTGCCGCTGGCGGCGCCGGATCCGCGGGAAGCGGCGGCGCGGCTCACGCTGCTGCCACTGCCGACCGGGGACCTCCGGATCAAGCTGGAAGGGCGGGCCGGCCTGACTTACGTGCTGCAGGCGAGCGACGACTTAAGCACCTGGACGGGCGTCGCCACCAATCAAACGGCTTCCGGCACGGTGTTCTTCGTCGATCCGCAGGCGCCCAGCGCCACCCCCCGGTACTACCGGGCGGTGACCCAGCCCTAGTGCGGCTCGCAGCCCAGCCTCAGGCCCCGCGGCGGGAGGGGCGGGGCGCGGGCGTCAGCTTGGGGTAGGGCGTCGCCGGCGCGCGGCCGTTGGGTTCGCCGCGGGCCGCCTGCAAGGCGCGGGCCATCAACTCGGCGTGAGCGTTGCGTGGCGGCACTCCCCGCTGCGGCGCGGGCCGCCGATAACTGCCGTCGGGCTGCATCAGCCGCGCTTTAACCGTATCCGTCAAGGCCACGCCCAAGAGTTCGGTGGCGACGCGGTCCCGCAGGTTGCCGTCCTCGATGGGGAAGAGGATCTCGATCCGGCGGAAGAAATTGCGGGGCATCCAATCGGCGCTGCCGGCCCAAACCTCGGGCTGGCAGGCGTTTTCGAAGTAGAACAGCCGGCTGTGTTCGAGGAAGCGGCCGACGAGACTGCGGACACGGATGTTCTCGCTCAGGCCACGCACGCGCGGGCGGAGGCAGCAGATGCCGCGCACGACCAGGTCGATCTGGACGCCCGCCTGGGAGGCCTCGTAGAGGGCGTCGATCAGGTCGGTGTCCACCAGGGAGTTCATTTTGGCGATGACGCGCGCGGGCAAGCCTCGCTGGGCGTGGGCGCTTTCCCGGCGCACCAGGGCGACCAGCCGGCGGTGCAGCTCGAAGGGCGCCAAGAGGAACTTCCGCATGCCCTGGAAGTGGCAGATCCCAGTCAGGAGGTTGAACAACGTGGTGGCGTCCTCGCCAAAGTCCGGGTGGCAGGTGAGCAGGCCCACGTCGGTGTAGAGGCGGGCGGTGGCGGGGTTGTAGTTGCCGGTGCTCAGGTGGACATAGCGGCGCAGGCCGTCGTCGTCCCGCCGCACGACCAAGGTGATTTTGCCGTGGACTTTATAACCGACCAGGCCATAGACGACGTGCACCCCGAAGTCTTCCAGGCGCCGCGCCCACTCGATGTTATTCGCTTCGTCAAAGCGCGCCTTGAGTTCGACCACGGCGGTGACCTGCTTGTCGTTGGCCACGGCGTCCATGAGGGCGCCAATGATCCGCGGATCGCCGCCGGTGCGGTAGAGGGTTTGCTTGATCGCCAGGACTCGCGGATCGGAGGCGGCCTGCCGCAGGAAGGCGACCACGCTGTCAAAGCTCTCGTAGGGGTGGTGGAGCAATACGTCGCGTTCCCGCATGACGGCGAACAAATCCGCCTGGTGGCGCAAGGCCGCCGCGGTGGGGGCCAGGAAGGGCGGGTCCCGCAGCTCCGGCGAATGATCCCCTTCGCAGATGACCATGAGCCGCCCCGGATTCAGCGGGCTGCCCAGGGCGTAGAGGTCGTCGTCCGTTAAGCCCAGCGTTTCCAACAACTCCGCGCGGATGTCGGGGGGGCAATCGCTTTCGACCTCCAGCCGGACCACTTCGCCGCGCCGGCGGTTGAGCAACTGGGTTTCCACCGCCTTGAGGAGGTTGGCGACCTCTTCTTCGTCGATGTAGAGCTCGCTGTTGCGGGTGAGCCGGAAGGTCCAGTGGCCCTGAAGCGGCGTGCCCGGGAACAAATCGGCCAGGTACCCGCCGATGAGGTGCTCGAGAAAGACGTAATCTTGCCGCCCATCCTCGCGGGGCAAGCGGATGAGCCGCGGCAACAACCGGGGCACTTGCACCACCGCCAGGCGTTGGCGGGGGAGTCCGTTCACGGTCGTCTCCAGCCGCACCACCAAGTTAAGCGACTTGTTGAGCAACTGGGGGAAGGGATGGGTGGGGTCCACGCCCAGGGGCGTCAGGACCGGGCGCACCTCGGCGCGGTAGAAGCTCTCGACCCAACGCCGGTCCTCGCCCTCCAGCGTGGCCGGGGCCAAGAAGCGCACCCCGTGGCGGGCCAGCGCCGGTACCAGCTCCTCCCGCCAGCAGGCGGATTGCTCCTGCACCATCCGGCGAACTCGCCGCGTGATCGCCCGCAAGTTCTCGGTCGGGGTCAGCCCGTCAGGACTCCGTTCCGCGGCGCCGCCCTCCGTCTGCTGTTTGAGCCCGGCGACGCGGACTTCGAAGAACTCGTCGAGGTTGGAGCTGAAGATACAGAAGAACTTGACGCGCTCGAGCAGCGGGTTGTCCGGGTCGCGCGCTTCCTCGAGCACGCGCTGGTTGAATTCCAGCCAGCTCAGTTCTCGGTTCAAATAGCGCGGGTGCGCCCCGGGTTTCATGGCCTGTCGGTGTGCAAAAGGAGGACTCATTCTAGCGGCGGCGGCGGCGTTGGCGAGCAGCAACTGGTGAAGTCGCCGGCGTCACTTGGACCACCGCGGCGCCGATGTCCCGGCTGTCCGGCCATCCGGTGGTCCTGTGGTCCCGGCCGCCCCCGCGTCCGCCCTCGATCCCCTTTCTTCTCGGTTCTGCCAGGAACAACCCACACAAGGAGTTCATCATGAAATCATTCCGAAGGTTCACACGTCTCACCCTGGGCCTGGCGCTCATC
>JAJXTA010000562.1 GCA_021784265.1 bacterium
CTATCATTAAGTGGAGACAGCCCCGCGGGGCTGGCGGTTACGGTTTGGCGCAAGATTCTTGGCCCTCGAGGGCAGGCGCGGGCCTTCGGCGAGGCGGGAGCAAGCGGCTGAGCTCCACCCGGTCATCATCAGGAACGGTCGTTGGCGCAAGGAGTTGTGGGCTCTGGTTTGTTGCGTCCTCACACGCAGCAAGAGCTGGGCCAACCGGGTCTCCTGCGGTTTTTCGCCGAATCTCACCCGCCGGTGCGCAGAGTTTTCACAGGGCAAAAAGGGGCGTTGCGCAACTTTTGCGCAGGCGAGGGGAGTGGTTGGCCCGACCGTCGGGCCGGGCGGCGGCCTCCAGAGGCGGCATCGCCCGGGAGCCGGATCGGGCCCCGCGCCCAGCGAGAAAGTGCTCGTCCGATGTCACCCCTTGGGCTTAGAGTGCGGACCCAGCAACAGCCAGCGCCGGATGACTGACCACGCACGCACTCAGACCGCGCCCGGGCCACGGACGCGCCCGCGCGCGGCTGGACACCCAGTGAAAGGACCCACCCAATGACCTCGAATCTCAATCGCCGTCGGTTTCTCGCCCAGACGGCCGCCTCGGCGGCGGCGGTCTCGCTTGTCCCCCGCCACGTCTTGGGTGGGCCGGGCCAGGTGCCTCCGAGTGAAAAAACCACATTGGCGCTGATCGGCTGCGGCACCCAAGGATTGACGGAGTTGATGGGGATGTTGCCCCTCCCCGAGCTTCAGGTGGTGGCCGTGTGCGACCCCAACCGGGACAGCACCGACTACGTCGAGTGGGGCAAGGACAGCGTGCGGCGGACCATCGCGGCGGGGTTGGGGCGGCCGGACTGGCGGGCCGCCGCCGGGGGTGTGCCCGGGGGGCGGGAGGTGGGGCGAGAGATTGTTGAACTTTACTATGGCCGCCAGCGCCCGGGTGGGAGCTTCAAGGGGTGCGCGAGCTACCTTGATTTTCGGGAGTTGCTGGACAAAGAGCCGGGGCTGGACGCGGTCAAGGTGATGACGCCGGACCATCTGCACGCGACGATCACGATTGCGGCCATGAAGAAGGGCAAACACGTCATGGTGCATAAACCGCTGGCCAACCGCGTGCAGGAGGCCCGGTGGGTGATCGAGACGGCCCGGCAAACCAAGGTCGCCACCCATTTCCTGCCGGCCAGCGCCGGGGAGGAGGTGCGCTTGGCCGCCGCCTGGATCCGCCAGGGGGCGATCGGCACCCTGCGCGAAATCCACAACTGGTCCAATCGGCCCGTGTGGCCGCAGTACCCCACCCTCCCGACCGACACCCCGCCGATCCCGCCGGGCTTCGATTGGGACCTCTGGCTCGGGCCCTCCCTCCCGCGGCCGTACCATCCCCACTACACCCATGCCGTCTTTCGCGGCTGGTATGAATTTGGGGGCGGGGCAGTGGCCGACATGGGCCACTACAGCCTGTGGCCGGTGTTCCGGGAGTTCGACCTGGACGCCCCGGTGGTGGTGGAATCGACCCCCAGCCACGTCTGCGTCATTACGGATCGGGTCAGCCGGCCCGTGCACAACGACTACTCGTTCCCCGTCGCCAGCACCATCCGGTTCCGGTTCGCGGCCAAGGCGCGGCGGCCCGCATTGGATATTCTTTGGTACGACGGGGGCATGAAGCCGCCCCTGCCCGAGGCGCTGGAGCAAGCCGGCCGGGAGCTGGCCGCTGAGGGGATGATGTATGTGGGCGACCAGGGTCGGATTCTGGCCGACTTTCGCGGGGAACGTCCCCAACTCCTGCCGGAGGGCAAGGGGCGGGAGTTCCTGGCGGCGCATCCGGAGGCGGCCGCCGCCCAGGCCGGGGGCCGCCACGCCCGGCGCGAGCCGGTGTGGCTCGATGCGTTCCGGGGCGGAGGGCCCACCTATGGCGACTTCCTGCTGGCCGGGCCGATCTCCGAGGCCTTCAACCTGGCGGCCATCTCGCTGCGGCTGGGCGGCCGGCGCCTGGTCTGGGAGGCGGCGCCAATGCGGGTGACGAACCTGCCCGTGGCCAACCGGTATCTCACCCGGGAGTACCGCCCCGGTTGGGAGCTGCGGGGCTAGGGTGGTGACTCAGAAACGTCGATGCCCTCGCGCCCGGTGATTCTGACCGGGACGAGGCGCGAGCGAGGAGCAGCTCCGCCGCGGCCCCGGTGTCACCGGGCGAATTCAAACCAGCCGCCGACGGGCGAAATCGACCCCGCCGCCCCCGCTGGCACAGCCCGAGTTGCTGATTCTTTCGCCAACAAGCCCCGGCGGGCGATTTGCGTGGGTTTGCCGTGGTGAGGGAAGGCTCCGCGCGCCCCGGTTGAGCGGCGGGAAGGATGTCGCCCGCTCCGGGCTGGTGGGGACCGCCCGCCGACGCCCAAGGAGTAGTTTATCTCATCCTATTTTCAGAACAAATCATGGATAGTGCTGCTATTCCGTGCGCTTAACACGATCATAAAAAAAGTGAAAAAACCACTTGACCGAGGAAAACTTACGAGTAGTATCAGCGTCGAACATCAGCCCAAAACATGCTCCGTTCCGTGAAGTGTACTCTTGTCGTATGAAACGTAACTGTCTCCCCCTCGATGCCTCGCGTCGCCTCGCCGTGCTGGCCGCGGCGGCCGCCGCGGCGGCGGCCCTCCAGGCGCAGATGAACATGCCCTCGCCCGCTCCGCTGCTCCCGGCGACCTACGCCCTCCCGGTCTCGGCCGCGGACACCAACAAAGTGGGCTTTATCTGGAACGTCTCCCAGGTGGCCAACTCCGAACCGAACCAACTGGCCTGGGCGGAGGCCCAGCTCGCCGGGTTGGAAGGGGTCAACATGGCCGACACCAACGCCATCGGGGTGGCCACCGGCCCGGCGAACCCGGCCAATCCCCCCACCGCTCCCATCAGCTTCATCATCCCGACGGTGATCAATCTGAGCCGGGTGGGGGGCAGCAGCTTCGGTCACTTCACCCCGGACGACCAGATGCCGGGGTTGCCCGGGGCCGCGGGGAACGGCACCGACAACACCGCGGCGGAGATTCTCGCCTATCTGGACCTGCCCGCCGGCACGAACACCTTCGGCGTGAACAGCGATGACGGGTTCCGGATGACCATCGCGGGAGCCAGCCCCGTGGACAAGTTCGCGGTGAACGTGGGCGAGTTCGACGGGGGACGCGGCTCGGGGGACACGATCTTCCAGTTTGTCGTGCCCAAGGCCGGCCTGTATGCGGCGCGGGTGCTCTATGAGAACGGCGGGGGCGACGCGAACGTCGAGTGGTTCACCGTCTTGGACGGGCTCAGCGGGACGAACAGGGTCTTGGTCAACGACGTGGCCAACGGCGGCGTCCCCGCCTACTACGGGGTGACCGTGGCGCACGCCTATGCCAAATCCATCGACCCGGCGGCGGGGGCGGTGGATGTGGTGCCGAACGAGGGGATCCATGTTGCGCGCTTTCCACGTCTT
>JAJXTA010000008.1 GCA_021784265.1 bacterium
TTACCTGTTTGGCGCCAGTGACGCCGACGGCCTGACCGTTAACCCGCCCCGGCTAATTCTGCTCGATCTTGGTTTGCCGAAAGTGACCGGGCTCGAGGTCTTGCGGCGACTCAAGAGTGATCCACGCACTCGCTCGCTGCCGGTCGTCGTCCTTACCGGCTCCGAGCGGTCGAGCGACTTTCAGGAGAGCAAGCGGCTCGGGGCCGAAGCCTACATCATCAAGCCGGTGGACTTTACCAAGTTCACGGCCGTGACACCGCGATTGCGGCTGGGATGGACGCTGCTGGAGCTGGCCCCGGCCGCGGGACCGCAGGCGTAAGCCCAATCGGCCCGCGTCCCCGCCGCGCGAGGTGGAGTGGGGCCTGAGCGCGGACGCTCAACCCCGCGCGGGGAGCTTCTTCTCCACCGGGCTTTTTTCCAGCACCACGTAGCGGGGCAGACCGCCCTCGGCGGGAGGGTGGACCTCCCCTTCGATCAAGGGGCGGGCGTATTCCACGAACTTGTCGTTGGGGACCAGGCCATCTTCGGAAATCCAGTCACGGGGCACCAAGTGTTCGACGTTGGCAATCTCCTTGAGGTCGTGCAACGCCGTGCTCCACTTGTAGGGCGCCGCTTGTTCGCGGACCAGCTTGACCATGTAGCCACTCTGCCCGGCGACGGCCGCGCGGACCGCCGACTCGCCGCAGGCCGCCGCTTCCGCGGTATCGGTGGCGCTGGCGCAATGGGCGGCGCACCGTTGGGCGTACCCGAGCTTGACGGTGCGGGTTTTGGTCTTGAGCTTGGCCTGCACCAGCTCGGCCAAACGCTCGGCCGCCCCAGCCAGAACCGGATGACCAAAGGCGTCCAGGCGGGTCTTATCGGCCGCGAGCTCCTCCCCCTGGGCATCCTTGATCCCTTCGCCCACCACGACGATGCAGTACTTGAGGGCATCGACGGTGGTTTTGACCTTCTCGAGGAACTTAGCCTGATCAAAGGGGATTTCCGGCAGGAGCACCACGTGGGGGGCGTCGGTGGGGGTGCGGCGGGCCAGGATGCTGCCGGCGGCGATCCACCCGGCGGCGCGGCCCATGACCTCGATGATGCAGCACGAGCCATCGTCGGTGGCCATGCTGCTCACGTCCGCCGCCACCTCCAGGACCGTGGTGGCGTTGTATTTGATGACCGAACCGTAGCCCGGACAGTGGTCGGTCTGGGGTAAATCATTATCGACCGTTTTGGGGATGCCAATGACCCGCAGGGCGTAGTTGCGCTTGAGGGCCTCCTCGTGGATCTTGAGGGCGGTATCCTGCGAATCGTTCCCGCCCACGTAAAAGAAGTAGCGGATGTTATGCGCCTCGAAGACCGCGAAGAGCCGCTCCATGTCTTTGGCGGCCTGCTCGGGTTTCTTTTGGAAATCAATCTTGTAGCGGCAGGTGCCCAGGGCCGCCGCCGGGGTGTACTTCAAGCCCTCGATGGCGTGGCGCTTCTCCTCCTGCAAGTCGATCAAATCCTCGTTGAGAATGCCGAGAATGCCGTTCAGGATCCCGTAGATCTTCTCAATGACCTCGGGGTGACGCCCGGCCTCCTGAATGGCCCCGGCCACGCTGGCATTGATGGCGGCCGTCGGTCCCCCCGACTGCGCCACCAACATGTTTCCTACTAGATCAGCCATAGTCGCTTTCGTTATTCGGGCGTCCTTCTGCGTACGTCACGGAAAAAGCCGCCCCAGCTTCGCACTTACGTTGAAGGGCAACCTTGCCAGCCGGTCCCGGAGATGTCAAAGGCGAATTGTGAGACCTAGACCCGCACGACCGGGTTCTTCAACCGCCCGATGCCGGTGATGTGGATCTCGACCAAGTCGCCCCCCGCCAGGGCAAAGTCGTCGGGGGGGACGATCCCCGTGCCGGTCAGGAGGACGACCCCGTGCGGGAAGACCTGGCTGCGGAAGAGGTACTCGCCCAGCTCGGCGAAGCGGCGGCGGAGCCGACCGACTTCGGTCTCTCCGGCGAAGACCACTTGGCCGGCCCGGTGCACCGCGAGGCGCACCTGCCACGCTCGGGCCGCCGCCTCGCTAGCACCCACCGCCAGGAACGGTCCTAGCGCGCAGGACCGGGCGTAGATTTTGGCCTGGGGGAGGTAGAGCAGGTTCTCGCCCTCGAGGTCCCGGGCGCTGAGGTCGTTGCCGATGGTGTAACCGACCAGGCGCGCCTGTGAGTTGAAGACCAGGGCCAGCTCCGGCTCCGGCACGCTCCACCGGGCGTCGGTGCGAATGCCCACCGGCTCGCCTGGCCCGACCACTTTCTCCGCCAGCGCCTTGAAGAACAACTCCGGGCGCTCGGCCTCATACACCCGGTCATACGCGGTGCCGCTGAAGGCCGATTCGGCCACGCGCGCACTCTTGCTGCGGAGATAGGTGACGCCCGCCGCCCAGACCTCCTGCCGCGCCACGGGCGCCAGCAACTGCACCTCCGTCAGGCGGCGGGCGCTCTGGGTGTTCTCCACCAAGCTCTCGAGGAACCGCAGGGGGTCCTCCTTCTCCAACACCGTTTCCAAATCCTCGACCCCGGCGTTGGCCAGGTCCAGGAGGGTCTGATCGTCGAGGGTGACCCCGAGGCGGGGCGGCTGGCCGGCGGTTTGAAAACGGCAGAGCTTCATGTCGAGTAGTCCACGTACACGGTTTTGACGCGGGTGTAGAATTCCACCGCCCCGGCCCCTTGCTCCTTGAAAGAATCGGTGCTGGACTGTTTGACGCCGCCGAAGGGGGCCTGCAACGCCAAGCCGGTGCTGATCTGGTTGATCTTCACCACCCCAGCCTCGATCCGCTCGGCGTAAACCATGGCCCGCTTCAGGTCGCGCGTTACCAGCGACGCCGAGAGCCCCACCTCGACCCCGTTCGCCACCCGGAGGGCGTCGGCGAAATCCTCGACCGCCATCACAGCCAGCACCGGCCCGAACACCTCTTCCCGGGCAAGCCGCATCGCCGGCGTCACCGCGCCCAGGACCGTCGGGCTCAAGAAGTAGCCGTGCTCCAGTGCTCCGTCCCGCAGCCGTTGGCCACCGCAGAGCAAACGGGCACCCTCGCCGACGGCCTGCTCGATTGCGGCCAGGTCTCCGTCCAACTGGGCTTGGTTGACCGCCGGCCCCATCTCGATGCCTGGTTGCAGCCCATTGCCCACGCGCAGGGCCTGAACCCGGGCCAGAAGTTTCTCGGTGAAGGCGGCCAAGACCGGGCGCTCGACCAGCACCCGGCTCGTGGCCGTGCAGGCCTGCCCCGTCAACCCAAAGGCCGCCCGCACCGTCAACTGGACCGCCAAATCCAGGTCGGCATCGGCCAGGACGATGGTCGGGTTCTTTCCCCCCATCTCCATCTGGGCGCGCGCCATGCGGCGGGCCAGTTGCTGGTAGATCACCTCGCCGACGGCGTGAGAGCCCGTGAAGGAGAGGGCGGCCACGGCGGGGTTCCCCGCCAGCTCGCCCCCGACGGCCCGGCCGGGACCAATAACGACGTTCAGCACCCCTTTCGGCAACCCCGCCTCGACCAGCGCCCGGGCTAGTTCGAGCGCCAGGGCGGGGGCGATGCTGGCGGGCTTGAGCACCACCGTGTTACCGCTCACCAACGCCGGCGCCAGTTTCCAGGCCGGAATCGCCACCGGGAAGTTCCACGGCGTGATCAGCGCGACCACGCCCAAGGGCTGGCGCGTCGTGTAGAGCAGGTTCCCCGGCAAGTCATGCGGAATCGTCTGCCCGCCCAACGTGTAGCTCAAGCCCCCGAAAAACCGAAAGATGTCCACCGCCCGCTGCACCTCTCCCGTGCTCTCGGCCAGGGTCTTGCCCTCCTCGCGCGTCAACCGCTCCGCCAGCTCGCCTTTGCGCGTCTCGAGAATCTGTGAAGCCCCGCTCAAGAAACGGCCCCGGGCCACGGCCGTCGTGGCGCCCCAGCCCGGGGCGGCCTCCACCGCCGCCCGCACCGCGGCCGCCGCGTCAGGTTGGCTGCTCACCGGATACTCACCCACCGTCTCGCGGGTATCGGCGGGGTTGAGCGTCTGGTAGGTCTGTCCTCTCCGCGCTCCTACCCACTCACCGCCGATGAGGTTGGCATACTGCCGCATGGCTGAGTTAAAACAGGTCCGCCCCGTGGTGGCGAGGTTTCTTTCGCCCGCAGGCCGCCCGCTCCGCCCTCCGTCGCTGCCGGCGAGACTCCCGGTTAGATGACGTAATCCGTGAGGTTCTCCGCGCCCGCTTGGAGTCGGCGCGCCCGCTCGCACAACTGGGCGACCGTGACCCCGTCCAGCACCCCGACGATCGCCTCCCGCACTTCCCGCATCACCGTGCGGATGGCGCATTTGGCTTCGTCCGGACAGGTGCAGGGAGCGTAGTAGCGCTCGCTCACGCACGACACCGGCGCCAGGGGACCTTCGATCGAGCGAATCACGGTGGAAAGCGGAATCTGGGTGGCGGGCAGATGCAGCCGATAACCACCAGCCACTCCCCGCCGGCTTTCCACCAGCCCCGCCGCCTTGAGGTCGTTGAGGATTTGTTCCAGGAACCGCTTGGGGATGTTTTGGGCGCTGGCAATGCGTTGGATCGGGACGACGGCGGTGGGGGGGGCTTGGCCCAGGACGACCAGGGCCCGCAGGGCATACTCGCCACGGAGCGAAAGCTTCATCGTGTCCGAGGCTAAAATGTACAACAATACAGTCAAGATTAAACGTGTAACGGAGCCGCTGAGATCGTAACAGCTTGGTCTTAAGCACGAAGTCTAAAGCTAATAATTTCCATTGACTTTATGTGGATTACGCCTAGAATCGGCTGTCGATTGATGAAAGCGTTTGCCTCCTGGACCCGCGACCTGCCTCGTGCTGCCGCCCCGGACGGGGTGTCCCGCCGGGCGTGGTTGCTTCGTGCGTTGGGTTTGCTGGGGGCAGTCTCGGTGGCGGCCGGATCCCAGCCCAAACCTGTCACCCTTTTGAACGTGTCGTTCGACACGACCCGAGAGCTGTTTCGGGAGTTCAATGCCGCCTTTGCGAAGTTCTGGGCGGCGAAGAACGGTCAAACGGTGGTGATCCGACAATCGCACGGTGGCTCGGGCAAGCAGGCGCGGGCCGTGATCAATGGTTTACAGGCGGATGTGGTGACCTTGGCTCTGGCTTACGACATCGAGGCCATCGTGCGGCTGAGCGGCGCGATTGAGGCGGATTGGCAAGGGCGTTTCCCCGACAACAGCAGCCCTTACACTTCGACGATCGTCTTTGTGGTGCGTCACGGCAACCCGAAGGGCATCCGCGATTGGGACGACCTCTGCCGCCCCGGCGTGGGCGTCATCACGCCGAATCCGAAGACCTCCGGTGGGGCTCGCTGGAATTATCTGGCGGCGTATGGCTACGCGGTCAAGCGACTGGGGACCCAGGCGCAGGCGCGCGAGTTCGTGACCGCGCTGTACGCGAACGTGCCGATCCTGGACACGGGGGCGCGGGGCGCGAGCACGTCGTTCGTGGACCGCGGCTTGGGGGATGTGTTGATCGCGTGGGAGAGCGAGGCGCTGCTGGCGGTGCGGGAGGCGGGCCCGGGGGTGTTATCGTTGGTGCGGCCCTCGCGGAGCATTCTGGCCGAGCCTCCCGTCGCCGTCGTGGACCGGGTCGCGCGGCGGCGCGGGGTAACCACCGTGGCCCGGGCCTACCTCCAGTACCTCTATTCCGACACCGGGCAGGACCTCGCGGCCAAACACTTCTTTCGCCCGCGCTCGCCCGCCGTGGCCCAACGTTACCACGCCCAGTTTCCGCCACTGAACCAATTCACCGTCGCCGAGGTTTTCGGCGGGTGGGCGGAGGCGCACCGCCAGCATTTTCGACAGGGAGGGGTATTTGACACCCTCTATCGACGCCGCGAGTGAAACGCCGGCGAATCAGCGCGCCGCTTGGAGACTCGCCAAAATCCGGTTGGCGAAAGTTCGGCTTTTTTCTAACCTGAGCGACAGGATGCGTTGCTGATGGACGAGAAGCGCTTCAATCCCTTGCCCGGTTTCGGCCTGACGATGGGCTACACCGTGCTTTATTTGGGGGTGATCGTCCTGGTCCCGATCGGGGCGCTGGTGTTAAAAGCGAGCGCGTTGACGTGGGGGCAATTGTGGGAGTTGGCCACCAACGGGCGGGCGTTGGCGGCCTATCGGCTTACGTTCGGGGCGTCGCTGGTGGCGGCGTTGATCAACGCGGGCTGCGGGGCTTTGCTGGCGTGGGTGCTGACGCGCTATGAGTTTCCCGGTCGCCGCTGGTTGGATGCGCTGGTGGACTTTCCGTTTGCCCTGCCGACGGCGGTGGCCGGGCTGACGCTGGCGAACCTCTTCGCGGCCCAGGGATGGCTTGGACGGTTCTTGGTGCCACTGGGCATCGCCGGGGCCTTTACTCCGCTTGGGGTGGTGATCGCGCTCACGTTCGTGGGCCTGCCGTTCGTGGTCCGCAGCTTGCAGCCGGTGTTGGCGAACCTCGAGCGGGAGGTCGAGGAGGCCGCCGCCACGCTCGGGGCCAGCCGCCTGCGGACCTTCTGCGCCATCATCGCCCCGAGTCTCCTGCCGACCGTGCTCACGGGTTTCGCCCTGGCGTTCGCCCGGGCGGTGGGCGAATACGGCTCGATTGTGTTCATTTCGGGCAACCTCCCGTTCAAGACGGAGATCGCGCCGTACTTGATCGTCATCCGACTGGAGGAGTTCGATTACGCGGGGGCGACGGCGATCGCCTCGGTCCTGTTGGTGCTTTCGTTTGTGATCCTGGGGCTGGTCAACGCCTTGGAAGGCTGGGCCAACCGCTGGCAGGGGTGATATGGCTGGCGCGCCCAAATACCGGCCTGGGTTGGGCCTCTCGGCCTCGCGGCGGGGGACCGAAGAAGGGCCGTGGGTCAAGTGGTCGCTGGTCGGGGCCGCTCTGGCCTTTAGCGCGGTGTTTCTGGTGTTGCCGCTGGTGAATGTCTTTGTCCAGGCCCTGAGCAAAGGCTGGGGGGCTTACGAGGCGGCCCTGGCGGATCCGGATTCCTGGGCGGCGATTCGGCTCACGCTCGTGGTGGCGGGCCTCACCGTTCCGCTCAACTTGGTGTTCGGCGTGGCGGCGGCGTGGACCATCGCCAAGTTCGACTTTCGCGGCAAAGCGGTCCTGGTCACGCTGATCGATCTGCCCTTCTCGGTGTCGCCGGTGGTCGCGGGCTTGATGCTGGTGCTCTTGTTCGGCCTCCAGGGCTCTCTGGGCCCTTGGTTGGATGCCCATGACATCCACGTGTTGTTCGCCCTCCCGGGCATGGTGTTGGCGACGGTGTTTGTGACGTTTCCCTTTGTGGCGCGGGAGTTGATCCCGGTGATGCAGGCGACCGGCTCGGAGCAGGAACAGGCCGCCTTGACGTTGGGGGCCAGTGGGTGGCAAACGTTCTGGCACGTCACGCTGCCTTCGGTCAAATGGGGGTTGCTTTACGGGCTGATCCTGTGCAACGCGCGAGCGATGGGTGAATTTGGAGCCGTCTCCGTCGTCTCCGGCCACATCAGTGGGCTCACCGACACCATGCCGTTGCGGGTGGAGACGCTCTACCAGGAATACGCGGGCACGGGGGCGTTTGCCATGGCCAGTCTGCTGGCGGTCCTGGCGTTGCTGACGCTGGCCCTCAAGTCCTGGCTGGAGTGGCGCACCCAGCGTGGCTACGCGCGGGCCGAGCGCGCCCCGGTTTCGGCGCCGCGACCATGAGCATTGCCCTGCGGCAGGTCAGCAAACGGTTCGGTGGGGTGGCGGCCGTCAAAGAGGTCAGCTTCACGGTCAACGAGGGCGAGCTCGTCGCGTTGCTGGGTCCGAGCGGCTGCGGCAAGACCACCGTCCTGCGGATGATCGCCGGGCTGGAGCTGCCTACCGCGGGAGACATCTGGGTGCGGGGCCAGCGCGTCAACGACCTGTCGGTGCGGCAGCGCAACATTGGCTTTGTGTTCCAGAGCTACGCGCTGTTCAAGAACATGACCGTGTTCCGGAACATTGCCTTTGGCTTGAAGGTCAAGAAGTGGAAACCCGCGGACCTCCGGCAGCGCGTGACGGAGATGCTGCAGCTGTTTGGCTTGGAAGGCCTCGAGCACCGCTACCCGCATCAGCTCTCCGGGGGCCAGCGCCAGCGCGTCGCCATCGCCCGGGCCTTGGCGCCCAAACCCGGGGTGCTGTTGTTAGACGAGCCGTTCGGCGCCGTGGACGCGAAAATCCGGCAGGAACTGCGCGAGTGGTTGGTGCGGCTGCACCACGACCTGAACGTCACCACTCTCTTTGTCACCCACGACCAGGAGGAGGCGATGGAAGTCGCCAGCCGGATCGTGATCTTCTCCGGCGGGCGCCTCGAACAAATGGGGACACCGCGCGAGGTGTACGAGGCGCCGGCCAACGAGTTTGTCGCCCGGTTCATCGGGGTGATGAACGTGCTGGAGATGGAGGTGCGCGGCGGCGTCGCCCGGCTGGGCGAGCTGGAGTTTCCCGCGCCCCACCACGCCGAGAGCCAGCGCCTCCGCGTGGGGTTCCGCCCGTATGCGGTCCAGATTTCCCCCGACCTGGAGCAGTACCGGTATCCGGCGGTACTGCGCCACACGTTCTTCCTGGGCATCATGCTTCGGCTCGAACTCGAGCTGCCCTCAGGCCTCACCGTGCGCGCCCGCATGACGAAAGAGGAATATGCCCATCTGGGATTGGAGGACGGGCGGCCGGTCTCGTTTCAAATCCGGCAGTATCGGGTCTTGGCCACCGAGACCGCCCCGCTGACACCGGAGGTGGCCGCCAGTTACGCCGCGCCCCCGACGTTCGGCGAACATATTTGAGTCGAGCGCCCGGCCCGAGCTCTGCGGGGCGGGAAGAGGCGAGTGACGCTCTGGCCTCGCTGGCGAAGCGACTCTTGGGCCTGCTTCAGGGGGGGCCCTCCTGCTCCGTCCCGGTCGGTGGCTGGCGCCGCGGCGAAGGGGGGAGACGGCGCTGCGCCGGGGCTGACTCACGGTGGTGGCCGTTCGAAACGCCGCTCGCGGCTCCGGCGAGCGCGGTCCATTCCTGTCTCCCAGTCGCTCCAGACTGGCTGAGAACGCCGCCGGTGGATTCGGTGGTGGTGAGATTCTTTCATAAATGGTCTTGACACCCCTCTGCATCTCTGATAGAGAGAACGACATTCGCTTTGCAGAAGGAGTCGGCGGGCCACCGGAGAGGCCGGAGTCCACCGATAGGGAAGAGGTCCAGTTCATCCAAGACAAACAAGCCGTACGCTAAGGCGTAAGGTGGGATATCACGTGGCTGCGCACTGCCGGCGCCGAGGAGGCAGCCGGGCGCGCCGGCCATCGCAGGGGGAGTGTTACTGAAGAGACGAGGGAGCGAGTGTGGTGGGAACCAACAAGAACCGTTCTGGCGGACGAGGCCGCGCCTGTCGCCTACCCTGGCAGCGCCGGGGGGGAGGCGAGGGGTGGTGGCGGCCGCTGTGGGCGTGGTTGAGGGTGCTATGAGCACGCGCGTCGAGCTCAGTTCACCGATGGAGGATTTGGTGCTCAACACCACCGAACTTCTGCCCGGGCGGGAGTGGTGGGTGCGGGAGGGAGGCTATTGTTTTTTGTTGTTACAACGGGGGCGTGCGGTGCTGCTGGTGGAAGCGGCGACCCACCCGCTGCGAGCGGGCGACGCGGCCGTGTTGAAGCTCGGCCCACCCGCGGCGCTGCGGGCGGGGCCGGAGGCGGGTTGCCTCGTTCACTATTTTCACTTTCTCCCGCGGACGTTGAACGGCTTGCTCAATTTGGGTGAACGCGAGCTCTTGGAGATGGCCGCGCCGGCGCGCGGGGAGAACGCCGGCTTTTATCCCGCCGGGAGTTCCTTGGCGCAACTGTTCGGCACGCTGGTGGAACGGCCCGCGACGCCCGGGACGCTGGCCCACTCCTGCCAAATGCTCCAACTGGTGGCGGCGATGTTGAGCGAGAAAGTGGCCCGGGTGCGGGCGGTGCGGGCGGAAGGGGACGTGGCCAAGGAGCGGTTGATCACGGTGCTGAGCCGGTTGCCGGAGGGGGAGTTGCAGGTGTTATCGGTCGAGGAGGTGGCCCGGCGGTGTGGCTGTAGTCGGCGGCATCTCGGGCGGGTGTTTCACGAACATTTCGGCCATTCGGTGGCGGCCCACAAGATGGAGTTACGCTTGCAGCAGGCGGCGCGGATCCTGCTGACCTCCAAGGCCAAGATCATTGATGTGGCTTTCGAGTGCGGTTTTGGTCACCTCGGCCAGTTCAGTGCGCGGTTTCGGAAGCGCTACGGCGCCACCCCGGCACGCTGGCGCCAACAAGCTCGAGCGGCGGAGCTGGGGCTGGAGCGGCCCGCCGCGCGGCTGGTCCGCCCCGGCAGCCCGCCGCGGGGCTGGCAAGGATGAACCCTCCCACCCGACGTGTCCCTTCTCGCCTGTCAACCTCTTCGCTTGCCGTGGGCCGGCGGGTCTGCTTGGGCGGACTGCGGCGCGGCGGGCGCGGGGCGCGTCGATGGTGCTACCCCGGACCCCATGATCTCTGATCGCACTCGCGGCATCTATCAGCTCACCTTGGTCGGCCAATGCGCCCTGACCACCCTGGTGTTCTGGGGTTGGATCCTGCTGTGGCACGCCCGAGCCCCGCAGTCGGCGGCGTTGGTGGGCCGCTATCTGGCGTACAACCAGTTTCTCCTGGTGGGCTTGCTGGTGGGGGGGAGCCTGGCGCGGGTGAGCAGCACGTTTGTGAGCCCGAGCTTCGAGTTGGCCAGTCGCTATGCTTTCCGCCAACTCGGGATTGCCTGCCTCTACCTCTTCTTGTTCCTCGTCGCCGTGCGGGAGGGGAGGATTTCCTGGGCATTTCTTCTGAGCTTCGTGCCCTTGTTATATTGCACCCTCTTCGTCACCAATCGTTACTTGCCCCGGTGGCTCTCCCGGGGTGTGTTCCGGGGCGAGCACCAGGAGCGGTTGTTGTTAGTGGGCGCGCCAGCCAAGGCGGCCCTGATGCGAGAATGGCTGGCGAACAAGCAGCAGTTGGGACTACGGGCCGTCGGGCTCCTCGCCGACCGGGGGCCGGCTGCCTCGGCCGAAGCCGAGAGCCCCGCCCGACCAGCCGGGGCCGGCCCGTTCGAGGGAGTGAACCTGCCGCTCCTCGGTGGCCGAGAGGATCTGGCGCGGGTGGTGGAAACGCACCAGGTGACCCAGGTGGTCCTGGTGGAGTTTCCGGAAGATCATGATGACTTACGCGGGCTCAGCACCTTTTGCGAGGAGCGCGGCTTGCGGCTGCTGGTGGTGAGCGACCTGGACAGCCGGTTCCGCCACGCCGTGGCGGTCTTCGAAGACCAGAGCCTGTTCTTCATCGGGTTGCGCGAGGAACCGCTGGAGAGCCCCTTCAACCGCGTGCTCAAGCGGGCGATGGATGTGGCGGTGGCCGTGCCGGTGGTCGTGGGTCTGCTGCCGGTCGCGATGCTCGTGGTGCGGCTGCTGCAATGGCTCCAATCCCCGGGCCCCCTGTTCTTTCACCAGCGCCGCATGGGGATGCATGGCCACGCCTTCGATTTGATCAAGTTCCGCACGATGCGCGCCGGGCACCAGGAGGAGGCGCGCCAAGCCACGGCCGGTGACCCGCGGATTTATCCGGCGGGGCGCTGGCTGCGCAAGTTCAGCCTCGATGAGCTGCCGCAATTCCTGAACGTGCTCCGCGGAGACATGAGCGTCGTCGGGCCGCGCCCGCATTTGCCCGAACACGATGCCGCTTTTGCCCGCGTGATGCGCAATTACTACATCCGGGCGGCCGTCAAACCGGGCATCACGGGCTTGGCCCAGGTTTCGGGTTTCCGGGGTGAAATCCGCGACGATGAGGATGTCATCCGCCGGGTCGAGGCGGACATTCGCTATTTGGAGAACTGGTCGTTCTGGCTGGACGGCTGGTTGGTCCTGCGCACGAGCGTGCAGGTGATGTTTCCTCCCCAAACCGCGGTCTAAATGAGCGCCTCTTGTCTCTCTCGACGCGCGCGCCTGCTCGGTTGGTGCGCCTTGGCCCCAATGGGCACGGGGGCGGTGGTGGCCCAAGAAGCCCTCCGCGATTCCCTGGCCAGCGAAACCGTCGCCGAAGCCCGCCAGCGGGAACTGGAGAACGCGCCCCACAATGTGCAATGGGGTGACTTGCAGATGCAGGTGACGCCCTCGCTGGCCCTGGAGTGGGATGACAACCTGAACCTGACCTCGACGCAGCCGGTCGCGGGGGTGGCCCTCCGGCCTACGGTCAGCCTGGACGCCGTCCGGCCCTGGGGCCACGCCAACGCCTTCAAGTTCGCCCTCACGGCCGGTTACGAACACTACTTCGCCCGCGAAGCCTTCGATCGCCGCATCATCGAACCGGGCTCGGAACTGAGCGCGGACGTCTATGTCCGGGATTTCGTGATCAATATCCATGAGCGGCCTTCGTTCATCGAGGAGTCGGACCGGGACGCGGCGGTCTGGGGTTACGGGCGGTTTGGCGGCTTCTCCAACACCGCGGGGTTCAGTGTGTTGTGGGACCTGCGCGATCTGGTCGTCAGTGTCGGGTACGACCACTTCAACTTCCTCTCCTCGTCCGGCCAGTTCAATTACCTGGACCGCGCGGCCGAGCAGGCGGTCGCCCGGGCGGGCTACCAGGTGCATCCGACCGCGACGGTGGGCCTGGAGGTCAGCGGTGGGCCGACCAGCTATGACCGCCCCTACTTGAATGACAACTTGAGTGTCAGTGTCGGCGCCTACGCCGACTGGCGTCTGACGCCGCACTTGCGGCTTCAGCCCCGGGTGGGCTACGTGACCTACACCTTCCAAGGGGTGGGCGTGGCCGGCACGCCGGCGGACTTTACCAGCTACTACTGGGGCCTGCGCCTAACCCATCAGGTCAACGCCAAGATCAGTTATGACCTGGACTCCGGCCGGAACACGCGCCTGGGGATCTACGCCAACCTATTGGACCAATGGGAAACCAACCTCCGGGTCACGTGGCGCGTCCTCAACAATGTTTCCCTCCTGACGCAGTTCTCCTATGTCCGGGGCAACGACCCTTTCTGGATGTTCGGGGACGAATTCCAACGGTTCGGGGGCAACCTCGAGCTGGCCTACCGGCTCTTAGACCGACTGACGGTGAGTCTGGATTATTGGCATTGGGATCGGAGCTCGAACCTCGCGGTCGCCCAGTACCAGGAAAACCGGGTGAGCCTGCGCTTCGATTACCGCTTGTGAAGCCCAAACCGTTCTCCAACTGATCCCATGTCTATGAGAGTCTCCGCGCAAGTAAGGCGTTTCGGGTGGGGCCGCCACTCGGGCCGATGGTGGTGCGTGCTGGGTGTGGTCCTGCTGACAGGTTTGGGGACGCCGCGCGGGGGTGAGCCGCCCGGGCGGGGCGGCGCCGTGGCGGCCACCAATGCCCCTGTCCGGAGCACGTTCGCCGAGGCGGCCAGCATGGAGACCTTGGATGACCAACACCGGATGGCGATCGGGGACCGACTCAGCTTCCGAATCGTCGAGGACCAAGAGGACCCCAAACCGCTGCTGGTCACCGATTCGGGCGACTTGGAAGTGCCGTACATCGGGCGGTTTCCCGCCCGCGACAAGACCTGCAAACAGTTGGCGCGCGAGCTCAAGGCCGAGTTGGAAAAGGACTACTACTACCGCGCCACGGTGATTCTGGCGGTCGATCAGTTGAGCAAGACCCGGGGCAAGGTCTATCTGGTCGGCTCGATCCGCATCCCGGGACCGCAGGAAATCCCCAGCGACGAGGTGTTTACCTTGAGTAAATGCATCATGCGGGCGGGTGGCTTTGCCGATTTTGCCGACAAGCGGCACGTCAAAGTGACCCGGAAGCCGCCGAGCGCCCGTGGGGCGAACAAGGTGTTCGTGGTGAACGTGGGCGAGATCATCGAACGCGGCCGGACGGAGGCGGACTTGGTCCTGGAACCCGAGGACTTGATCTACGTGCCCAGCCGCATGGTGAACTTTTAGCATGGAAGCCCCGCGCACACTCGAACGGCTCGCCGTGCCGGACCCGACGACCGAAGGACGTCCGGAGCGGTGGGGTAATCCACCGGAGTACACCTCCAGCCCGTCGCCGGCCGGAGGGGATGAGTTTCATCGGCTGGGGCGCACGCTGCGTCGCCGCTGGTGGGTGTTGTTCCTGACCCTCAGCCTGGGGGCCGGGTTGGGGGTAACCTATCTGCGGGTACGGCCGCCGCGGTACGTGTCCAAAGCCGTGATGTGGGTGGCGGGCAAGCTTCAAATGCCGGAAGGGGCGCGGTTCACCGAGGATTTGCAGAACTTCTTCGGAACGCAGATCGAGTTGTTGCAAACCGACCGGATGCAGGAGCGGGCCTACCTGCGCGCCAAGAGCACCCACCCGGGTTTGGAGGCCCCCAAAGACGAATTGGGCAAGTATGTCTTGCCCGTCGTGCGGATCAACCAGACCCCCAAGAGCTCCGTCTTCTATCTGGAATCGACGAGCACCAACGCCGGCTTTGCGCAGATGTATTTGGACGCGCTGATGGACGAGTTCCTGAATTATAAGAAGGAGGTGCGCGCCGCCACCTCGGGCGACGCCCTGGCCTCGATCTCCACCCAAGTTTATAAACAAGAAGGGGAGCTGAAGGCCGAGCAGGACAAGCTCAGCGCCTTTCAGCGGGAGAACAATGTGGCCTTGTTGGAAGAACAGGTCAAAGGCGGGGGCAACCAGTTGGCCCAGCTCCAAACCCAGCTTTCGTTGCTCAAGTTGGAGTTGCAGCTCCTGGATGCCGCCGCCCTGGAGCAGAGCGTCGGCGCCCAAGCCAAGACCAATCTCTTTGCTGCCGCGCCGGACCCGCGCCGGCTCACCGACTCCTCTTCAGCCGCCTTGCCGGTCGATTTCGTCAGTGCCAACCAGCAGGTCCAGGTACTGAAGGTGCAACGGGAACAGCTCAGCCGCTTCCTGCGGCCCAAGCATCCCAAGATTGTCAAGCTGGACGACGAGATCGCCCAGGCGGAAAAGGTGATTGAGTTCTTCCGGCAACAAACCCAGGAGCAACTGGCGACCGCCAAACAGGCCATGCGGATCCGCATCGAGAGCCTGACCGGCACCATCACGGAGTTGGAGGATCGGGTGGGGGCCGCCAACCGGCGGCTGGCGGAGCTGGAGCGGATCCAGAACGGTATCCAACGGCAGCAGAGTCTCTACGACCGCCTCCTCATGCTCTTGCAGGGGGTGGACCTGAACCGGAACCTGGACCAGGAGAACGTGACCATTCTCCAACGGGCGAGCAGTCCCGAGCCTGACCGGCAGGGTTGGTTGGTACTGGCGCTGGCCGTGTTCGGTGGCGGGATGCTGGGGC